>JBMZDK010000252.1:0-6398 GCA_049614265.1 Thiolinea sp. | reverse complement strand
TGGCGCAAAATGCATTACTGACCGGGCATGACAGCGGCATGCGGCGCACCGGAGGTTTTATTAACTACCGCAAGATGCGCGATTTCTCCCGTGCCTGTATCGATAAATTTAATGTGAAATGTAGCGGGCCGGATGCTGAAGCCAAAAGTTTATCCGGAGGCAATGTACAAAAGTATATCGTCGGGCGGGAGATTATGCTTAAACCTGAGATTCTGATTGTATCGCAACCAACCTGGGGCGTAGACGTCGGTGCAGCAAGCTTCATCCGGCAAACACTGGTGGATTTACGTGATGAGGGTGTGGCAATTCTTGTGGTATCAGAAGAACTGGATGAGCTGTTTGAGATTTGTGACCGAATCGCGGTAATCAGTGAAGGGCGCCTGTCCCCGGCAAAACCGGCCCGCGAGACTAATCTGGAAGAAATTGGCTTGTTAATGGGTGGTGAGATGAAAAACGATACCCATACTCAGGAGGCTGCGTAATGCTAAACGTGAAACTGATTCCGCGCCCGCAACCCTCAAAAAGCATGGTGTATTTATCGCCCTTACTGGCTATCGGGCTGATGCTGGTGTTTGGAATGATTGTCTTTATGTTCCTTGGCCAAAGCCCGGTAAAAGCGTTTCATGCGTTTTTTATCGAGCCGATCAACGATTTGTACGGCTTAGGTGAATTACTAATCAAAGCTTCGCCGCTGGCGCTGATTGCACTCGGCTTGTCGGTGGGGTTTCGGGCAAATATCTGGAATATTGGTGCTGAGGGGCAGCTTACGCTGGGTGCAATTGCTGCCGGTGGCGTTGCGCTGTGGTTTTATGAAAGTGAAAGCACGCTGGTATTACCCCTGATGTTTATTGCCGGTGCTTTAGGGGGTATGGCCTGGGCTGCAATTCCCGCGTTCCTGCGCACCCGCTTTAATACCAATGAGATTCTGGTTAGCCTGATGCTCGTTTATGTCGGGCAGATGGTGCTGAGCTGGCTGATCCACGGGCCATGGCGGGATCCGGAGGGCTTTGGCTTTCCGCAGTCACGGCTATTCAGCGATTCAGCAATCCTGCCCCTGATTCTGGAAGGCACGCGCGCGCATGCCGGTGTCCTGCTTACCCTGGTTGCGTTGGTAGTAGCCACTATCTTTTTCCGCTGGGGTCTGCTGGCATTCCAGATGCGGGTTGCCGGTTTAGCGCCACGTGCAGCTGAATATGCAGGCTTTGACAGCAAACGAACGATATGGATAGGCCTTTTAGCCGGTGGTGGTGCTGCCGGACTGGCTGGCACCAGCGAAATCGCCGGGCCGATTGGGCAACTCAGCATGCCGGTTTCACCGGGTTATGGTTTTGCCGCAATTATCGTTGCCTTTGTTGGCCGCCTGCATCCGGTCGGCATCATACTGGCCAGTTTATTGATGGCATTACTGTATCTGGGAGGGGAATCAGCACAGATGCACCTGTCCCTGCCAGCAGCAGTAAGCGGAGTATTTCAGGGCCTCTTATTATTCTTTTTGCTGGCGACAGATGTGCTGATTAATTTCCGCATAACATTTGGCAATAAAGCTGCCAAACAGGGAGGTGTTGCATGAACACCGAAACGCTTATCTTAATTCTCGCCGCCACCGTAGCTGCTGCTGTACCTCTGATTTTTGCCGCACTTGGTGAGTTGGTGGTGGAAAAATCAGGTGTGTTGAACCTCGGTGTTGAAGGCATGATGATTGTCGGCGCTATCTCTGGCTTTATGGTAGCAGCAGAAACCGGCGTGTTGTGGCTGGGTGTTTTAGCCGGTGCAATAGCCGGTATGTTAATGGCACTGATTTTTGGGATGATTACCCTGACCTTGATGGCGAATCAGGTCGCCACCGGCCTGGCACTGACTATATTTGGCATTGGCTTAAGTGCATTTATTGGTCAGGAATACAGCAGTGTCGCACTGGACGGCATTAAAGCGCTGAATATTACCGGATTAAGCGACCTGCCGATCGCAGGAAAACTGCTGTTTTCTTATGATCCGCTGGTTTATCTCGCGCTCCTGATGTTTCCACTGGTTGCCTGGTTTCTGTACCGCAGCCGGGCTGGTCTGATTTTACGTGCACTGGGCGAATCACCATCTTCCGCACATGCACTGGGCTATCCGGTAATCAGAATCCGTTACATGGCTGTACTGTTTGGCGGAGCTATGGCGGGCATTGGTGGCGCTTATCTGTCTCTGGCTTATACACCGCTGTGGTCGGAAGGTATGACTGCCGGACGCGGCTGGATTGCACTGGCTCTGGTGGTATTTGCCACCTGGCGTCCCGGACGCGTGCTGATTGGCGCCTTCCTGTTTGGTGGTATGACTATTGCACAATTCCATGCTCAGGGACTGGGGATTGAAATCCCGGCACAGTTCCTCACCATGTTGCCGTATCTGGCAACCATTGTGGTACTCGTGCTCATTTCACGTAATGCCAATACGATTCGTTTAAATGCACCCGCCTCACTGGGACAGGCATTTCATAACGAGGCGCATTAGGAGAGAGGACAACGTTTCTATCGAAACGTTTGATATGGTAGAGTCTCGGGCGAGATTGTGCGCTTAACTGACTATTCAGCACACAGCCCGGATTAAATTAAGAGGAGATACAAGATGATGAACAAACCATTTTCAAGCCGAATCAAAGGCTTGCTGGGTTCTGTATTAATGGCAGGTGCTCTGGCGTTAACTGCTGGCAGTGCACAGGCTGATGATAAAATGAAGATCGGCTTTATTTATGTCAGCCCGATTGGTGATGCAGGCTGGACATTCCAGCATGACATGGGACGTAAAGCACTGGAAGAGAAATTCGGCGATAAAATTGAGGTAAAAATCCTCGATTCCATCCCGGAAGGCGCTGAAGCAGAGCGTGTTGCCCGCGAACTGGCCAGCAGCGGTCACCAAATGATTTTCGGCACCTCATTCGGTTATATGAACCCGATGCTGAAAGTTGCCAAAACTTTCCCTAAGACTCATTTCGATCACGCGACCGGCTATAAGACCTCAAAAAATATGGGTAACTACAACGCCCGTTTTTATGAGGGTCGTTATCTGGCAGGTATCGTCGCGGGTTCCATGACCAAGAGTAATAAGCTGGGTTATGTTGCCGCTTTCCCGATTCCTGAAGTATTGCAGGGCATTAACGCTTATACCCGCGGTGCACAAAGTGTAAACCCTGATATTGAAGTCAATGTCGTTTGGGTAAATTCCTGGTTTGATCCGGGCCGTGAGCGCGAAGCTGCTGATACACTGCTGGATCAGGGCGCTGATGTTGTCACACACCACACTGATTCAACTGCACCGGTTATTGCCGCTGAAGAAAAAGGCAAATACGCGATTGCTTACCACTCTGATATGTCAAAGTACGGCAAAAATGCTCACCTGACTTCTGTTACTCACCATTGGGGTGATTACTACATTGCCAGCGTCAAAAGCGCAATGGATGGCAAATGGGAGCCTGGCACAGTATGGGGCGGTATCAAAGAAGGTATGGTAAATATCGGCCCGATGAATGACGCGGTACCTGCTGATGTTGCTAAGAAAGTCGAAGCAGCAAAAGCAGCCATTGTTGATGGCAGCCTGCATCCGTTTGCCGGCCCGGTCGTTGATCAGGAAGGTAAAGAAATCGTAGCGGCTGGAAGCAATATGTCTGATGCTGATATGTCAAAAATGGGGTTCTACGTCAAAGGCGTTAACGGTAAATTACCCAAGTAATACCGAACGAACCTTTCGTTTATTGCAATTAATGGCACTGTATGTCTGATAATGCAACTGGCCGGGATAGCCAGATTTATGAGCAGGTGTTTGATGCCCTGCTCGAACAAAAGCTGGCACCCGGCACCCACCTGTCCGAGGATAAACTCGGGCAGGTTTTTGGCGTTAGCCGCACGATTATCCGTAAAGTTCTGCAACGCCTCGCGCATGAGGGTGTTGTTGAAATTCACCGTAATCGTGGTGCTAATATCGCGCACACCTCTCCCACCCAGGTCACGCAGGCCTTTGCTGCCCGTCAGGCTATTGAAGCCGCAGTGATTGAAAGTGCCTGTCAGCATATTAAAGCGAAGCAGCTTAAACACCTGCAAAGCATTATTGATGATGAACAGCTTGCGCGCCAGGAACTCGATCATGGTCGTGCTTTACGGCTTTCCGGCGAATGGCATTTATTACTGGCAGAATACTGCGGCAATGAATTTCTGGCCGGATTTGCCCGCTCGCTCATTTCACGCTGCTCTCTGATTATCGCGCAGTATGAAGTTGCTGACAGCAAGCTGTGTCCACAGGATGAACATAGTGAGATTCTCACTGCTATCGCTGCCGGAGACTGCACCCGGGCTAAGGCACTGATGGCTCAGCATATCCAGCATATCGCTGCCAAAATCGATATTACACCGACGCAGGCCCAGCCCGACCTGGCACAAATATTCTCCTCTACCAAGGATTAATCCATGGCTCTGACCCTACAACCGGAACCATTATCAGCAGAAGCATTCGCCCCCTTCGGTGATGTCATTGAAGCTGGCGGCGACTATCTCTCCATTAATTTTGGCCGCACTGAACGCTATCATGAACTGGCAGCGCCGGATACCAGTGCTCAGGATGGTCATGCGGGTATCAGTATTTTTCGCAGCCAGCCGATGGAGCTTCCCGCAACGGTGAAAATGATGGAACGCCATCCGCTGGGCAGTCAGGCTTTTATTTCGATGCAACGCCGCCCTTTTCTTGTCTTGGTCGCACCACCTACTGACAATGAACAGCCTGACCTCTCTCAGCTGCGCCTGTTTCGTGTTGGCAGCGATCAGGGAGTGAACTACCACCGGGGTGTCTGGCATCATTACTCCTTCAGTCTGGATGAGCCCTGCGATTTTCTCTGCATCGACCGCTGTGGTGGCAACGGTAAAAATTGTGATGAGTATTACTTCAATGACGAAGTCATTATTTCAGCCTGATCACGTAAGCACCTCCACGCCCCCTGTGCCGGAAGCATAAGTCACCTAAAACCCTCTATCTCTGGTGGAATATCCCTGAAGCAATATTGTTGAACAATCTCTGGTTAAACATTTGGATTTTGTCCGCATAGCACTATATATTGTCAACAAAATAAGATGTTAGCAGCATACAGATGTTTTCAGCACCCAGAGGTACACCACAATGGCATTCCAACCTGCAAGTCTGGCTCAGGAGCCGGTGACAATAGCGGATCGTCTGTTTCTGGACTTACGCCGCGCAATTCTTGAAGGCGAAATGCCGGCAGGGAAAAAAATCAGTGAACCGGAACTGGCCAGTACGTATGGCGTCAGCAGGGGGTCTCTGCGTGAAGCTATAGGCAAACTGGAAAACTGTAATCTGGTGACCCGCAAACCGAATATTGGCGCCAGAATCATCAGTTTTTCTGTCGCTCAGCTCATGGAAATCTATCAGATTCGGGAAGCAATGGAAGGCATGGCCGCACGTCTGGCTGCAACGAATATGACCACCGAAGACTTTAGTCAACTCGTTTCCTTGCTCAAACGACAACAGGAAGCTGTCACTGAATCAGAACGCCTTGAGCAGGCTCGACTGCGCCACGACTCCGACCTTGATTTTCATTTCTGCATTATCCAGGCCAGCGGCAATGAGCGCCTTATCCGGATGTTATGTCAGGATTTGTACGACCTTGTCCGCTTCTACCGCTTCCGGCTGAATCCGTCTTACACACCAAAAGCGATGCAGGAGCATGAACTGATTGTTGAAGCGATGCAGCGCAGGGATGGTGAGATGGCCGAATTACTCATGCGCCATCATATACGCGCCTCACGGGAGCGGGCGCGTGAACAGCTGGAGACTATGACTCCGGCAGAAATGGGTCAGCATGAAAAAGGCGCTTAGCGATAAAGGCGTCGCCCTGACTTATCAATCAGCGTAGCGTCAGCAAAAGCACTTCGTTGCGCTTATTGGAAAGCCTGCAGAATCTCAAGCGCCAGATCATCAACCAGCTGGCTTTGTGCACGAATTAATCCGGCCACCGTTTCATCGGCCGGAGCACGCTGTAAATTAAATTGACGGCCCTGAACCCCTCTTCCGGTTTTTGCCTGCTGCAGTTGCCAACGGCCTTTCAGGAATGCCTTTTGCCCCGGGATACCATCAAACTGAGCAACACGCACCACAACCTGATACTGTGGTGTTTGCTCCAGCTCCCACGGAACCGTCAGCACTGCCGTTGTCGCTGGTAATTTTTCCTGCAGGCGCTGCGCCAATGCGCCGGTAAACTCATCTTCCAGCTCGCCACCCCATTCGTGAAAATCTGAAACCTCTACGGTATAGCGGTCTGTACGCAAAACGACCCCCTGGCGATCCAGTAGTGTGGGCACATACACCGGCCCGACTCCCAGACTGGCCAGAGGTTTGCTGAGTTTCGCGGCTGT
>JBMZDK010000251.1:0-6403 GCA_049614265.1 Thiolinea sp. | reverse complement strand
GCCGCGCACGGTGATTTGCTGGGAATGGGTGCGTGGTCACCGGAATCGCAGATTCGGGTTCGCATGTGGTCAGTAGGTAAGTCAGTGATTGATGCTGAGTTTTTCAGTGCGGGGATTGCTGCGGCGATTAGCCAGCGTGAACAGTTTGACATTGCACAACAAAATACTGCGTATCGCCTGATCAATGCTGAATCTGATGGCTTGCCCGGTGTGGTAGTGGATCGTTATGGTGCTTGGCTGGTGATGCAGTGTCTGACGACTGGTGCTGAATTTAACAAGCAGCTGATTGCTGATCTGTTGCTGGAACAGACAGACTGTAAAGGTGTTTATGAACGCTCTGATGTCAGTGTGCGTAAAAAAGAAGGTCTGTCTGAAACCACTGGTTTATTGGCGGGTGAAATGCCGCCTTCGAGCATCGATATTGTGGAAGAGGGGCGACATTTCCGGGTGGATGTGTTGCAGGGCCACAAAACCGGCTTTTATCTGGATCAGCGTGATAATCGCAGTATGTTGGTGACCTATGCCAAAGAAAAGTCGGTACTGAATTGTTTTTCCTATAGTGGCGGCTTTGGTATTGCTGCATTGCAGGGGGGCGCGAAACAGGTCACCAATATTGATGCTTCACAGTCTGCACTGGATCTGGGGCAGCAGGCGCTGGAATTGAATGGCTTTGTTGCTGACAGGATGGAGAATATCTGCGGCGATGTGTTTCAGTTGCTGCGTCGTTATCGGGATGAAGGTCGTCAGTTTGATGTTGTTGTGCTTGATCCGCCTAAATTTGCGGAAAATCGTAATCAGTTGAATAAAGCAGCCAGAGGATATAAGGATATTAACCTGCTGGGATTTAAGCTATTAAAGCCTGGTGGTTTCTTGTTCACTTTTTCATGTTCCGGTCTGATGGATAGCGCTTTATTTCAGAAAATCGTGGCGGATGCTGCACTGGATGCGGGTTGTGATGCACAGATTATTCGTAAGCTGGATCAGGCCAGCGATCACCCCACGCGTTTATCCTTTCCGGAAGGCTATTACCTCAAAGGTTTGTTATGTCAAAAGTAACACCAACACCCAGTCAGGATGAGATAAAAGCGAAGAAAAATGAGCTGCTGGAGATGTTTGAGCGCATGTTGCCGGTAGTGGATGGTATGGCCGACAGTATCCGTTTTGCGGCTTTGCTGGGCGTGGGACTGATAGTTTGGCTGTTTGTCTGGTTGTTTTTCCTCAAAGCCTTTTCCCTGACTACGGCGCTGATTGTGGCGGGGATAACCTTTTTGCCGATTTTACTGTTGCTGCGTTTTTGGTGGGCGCTGGAAGAGCTAAAAAGCCTGCCGGAAATTATTGCGGAGATGGTGGATGATGCGAAAGAGGAAGTGACAGAAACGGTGAATAATATTCGTTCTGGCGGCAAGCAAAAGTTTGGCCTGTTTAGCTCAGTGAAAAATCTATGGCAAGTTGGCTCTTTTGCCGGGGAAGCACGGGAATTGCTGGGGGCGTATGTCAGTATCGGCACACTGTTGAATCCGTTTTCGCTGATTTTGGGTGTATTGTCGCTGTTGTTTGTATTATTGTTGATCTTCGTTGGGATTGTATTAGTATTTCTGTCGTTTTAGGGAAGTATTTCGGGCTGTATGGACGATGGCTCCGCTTCCGCAGTTGCAAGGAAAGTCAAAGTGCCGGAAAAAGATATATCTGGAGAATCATCCGAAACAGCCGCTATGCCACAAGATGAAAAACAACCTGGCGGAGGCGAAACAAAAACCACTCCTGAAGCCTCAGCAATAGTTGAGGAGCGTACAGTCAGCAACAATAATGTTGTTGGGGATGCAGAAGACAGCGTGCCGTCTGTTCCGGCATCACGTCAGCCTCTGGTGATCGATTTGCTTCGTCATGGTGAAGTGGCTACGCCTTGTCTGTTTTCTGCGCCGGTGGATGAACCGCTGGGAATGGAAGGCTGGAAGCAACTAACTATCGCCACCCAAAACGGTTATTGGGATACTATCATCACCCCGCCAACCCGTCGTTGCCATGATTTTGCCCGTTTACTGTCGCAACGTCTGGATGCTCAGTTTGTTGTTGATGTTCGTTATGCTGAGCTGGATTTTGGTGAGTGGATTGGACTCAGCCAGGAAGAAATTCTGGCACGTGATCCGGAGTTGTTGCAGCAGTATTATTTCCAGCCGCGTCGCTTTTATGCCCCCGGCGGTGAGTCAATGTCAGAATTCAGTATGCGTGTGCATGCGGCCTGGGATGATTTATTAGTGAATCATGCCGGACAGCGTGTGTTGATTCTGACACAGGCCGCGGTTATTCGTACGCTGATTGCAAAGGCGCTGGGGTTGCTCTATCAGAAGGCGTTGCGCTTTGAGATTGATTACGCGCACTTCTCCCGGCTAAAGGTTTACCCGGACGGCGAGGTTGTGCTGACCGGGCATGGTTTGCCTGTGGTATCGGGTTAGCAGTCAGCCGTTGAAGCTGTAAACAAGGCTTTATTCCCGCGTTGTTAACTCAATATCAACGACGGCACGTAAGCCATTTTCAGTTTTTTCCACATCAACAGCGGCAATATGACCTTTGTCGCGTGCCACAATCACGCTGATGCCATCACCGAGTCTGGCTTTATTGCGCACATTACGGGTATAGCGATCCAGTTGTTTGGTATCAATGCTGGCTTCATCGCTCATGCCCAGTCCAACCTGTTCGCGTACTTCATCAAGCAGCTCGCTGACTTGCTCCTCACCCAGATAATTGCCGGATAATTCCCGAATCTGGCCCAGAGATAATTCATCAGCGCCTGAAAGGCTGGCTTCCAGTTTCTGGTTAAATTCCAGAGCCTGGTCGGCGCTTTCTACTTTGTCAGATACTGCTTTCAGGAAATCACCCGCCGCTTTGGCCGTGGTTTTTGGTGTTTCGCTGAGTGAGGCTTTCAGGAAGGCATTCATCCAGTACTTGGTTTTTTGACCGAGTGAGTCAATAACGTAAACCTGTTTGCTGCCTGAGAGGGTGAGTGCTCCTTTCTGGATACGATCCATTGAAATACCGATACGGTCGATAACAGATAGCGAGCCATTGCTATCTTCAACGTCCAGATAATCACTCTTGCCTTCGATGCGGAAGAAGCCTAGTGCTTGTGTTGGCTGGTCTTCAACGCTGAGTCCATCAAACAGGATAATAATAAACTCACCGCCACCAATATTCGGATGGGTTGAGACGCTGTAGAGGTGTTTGGCGATGCTTTGGCTATGCAAATTGAATTGAGCAGGGTCATCAAAAATCAGGCTGGAAAAATGATGAATGGTATTCAGTGATAAATCCGACTCATGGTAAAAGTCATAGGAGTGGCCCAAACGGACACTGGGCAATAAGTAACTTTTAATCAGTAACTCATCCAGCGTATCAGAGCGTTTAGCCTCTTCCTGTGACAAGGTATAGCCTTCTTCACGATTCTGATTGCCGATTTGATGGACGATTAATTTACTGATGCGGGCCTGGCTGGTATCTATCATACGACGCTGTCACTTAGCTCTGAAAAAGAGAGGCGGAGTGTAGCATGCAAAGCCCGGTTACCACACCGCAGGCGTTGTTAAAATGAGCGGATTTGCAATGGAGCTTGTGAGGTCTGTGCGGGAAAATAATCATTTTGTGAGTAGTTCACCGGTGAAGTGTCGGTGCTTTCATCCAGCGTATCTTTCCAGCAAACGCCGGGCATTTTAGAGCTTTTTGCGCAATACATTGCTTTATCAACTTCATCTTTCAACAGGTCTTCATCAAAGTTGTAGTCTGCGGAGAAACCGGCACCGGCGCTGATTTTCAGTTGAATAGCTTCGTTGTTTTCTGTCATGAATGAGCGGTGGAGCTGTGCCAGTAGCTGTCCATGGACTTCATTGACCTGCGATTTATCGGTGATGTCGGTAAGCCAGAGAAATTCGTCTCCTCCAACGCGGCCTACTTCGCCCTGCGTTGCCAGTGTTTTTTTGAATAGTCCCGAGATATGTAATAACACCTGATCACCGGTTTGATGGCCGTAGTTATCATTGATTTGCTTAAACTCATTCAGGTCGAAGTTGATTAGCGTGAACGGCTGTTTCTGTTGGCAGCGTCGACTAATTGCTTTCAGGATATAAGAACGGCTTTTTAACCCGGTCAGCGAGTCATGGGCCAGAAGATAACGATTACGCCGTTGTTGCAGGATTAGTGTGCTGACCAGAAAGCCCAGATATAAAATGATGGCTGTAATCAGTGTGGCGATAGTGACAAGGTTGGCTAATAGTTTATTGGCGGTAATGGCAACGTAATCGCCATCAAAGCCGGACATATTATGGATGATGTAGCTGTTCATACGGTTTTTGTCGATAGCCAGGGTTTTAATCCAGGTGGTGAGCTGTGCGGGTTCTAAAGTTTGTCCACGGAGAATGGGCGCTTCCATCACCTTAATATTGTCAAAGATCAATTGGACATCGTCTGCCAGCCCATTGATCTGTTTTAATATTTCATCTTTCTCCAGCATATTTTGCACAACAGGAAACCGACTCCAGAGCAGCTCATAGCGCAGCTGTAAGGCGTCACGATCCAGAGCATTGGCCCGGTAGAGCTCTGTCTGGTAGTACATAGCATCCAGCTCTTTTTGCAGTTGAACAATACTCCAGAAAGACTCAGCGCGGTCATTTTCAATGCTGATATAGGTGGTAAATAAGCGCGTGGTTGTCAGGTAAGTAGCCATTAACAGGGCGACGCCTGTCAAAATGACCGCAACATTTTTAAGTTGGTATGTAGGATTATGTGGACTCATTTGCGGCAATAATGCTGATGTCTGATAGTTGCCAGATCAGCATATCGTCCATGCTGCGGGGAGGAAGTTCGTCAAAACGGTCAAGGGGCATCATCACCCAAAGTGGCCCTTTATGGCGTACTGATAAGCGTTTGCCATCAACGGTAATTGCCACAATCGGCTGGTAGTTACGCATTTCATTGAAATCCATCTCAATCGAATAATCATTAATGGCTTTCAGCATCAGGCGGGTAACATTGTGGCAGGCAAGATTCAGTACGTCACTTAACAGAGGCCCGCTGAATTCCTGCGCTGTATCAGACCAGGTGTGCCGGGTTTTAAATCGCTGTTGTGGCAGAGAGAGTAAAGCCTTTTCATCCAGAGCAATACTGGCATTGCAATTCTGAACCTGAGACGTGTCGATATGTAATAAGTTTTTATCGTTGGTTTGTCCCTGGGTCATTGATGCTTTAAGCAAGGTTGTGGCTTGCTGTTTTTCCGGGGAGGAAACCAGTATTTTCTGCTTTTCACTCAGAAACAGAGTAGTGCCTAAAGCTGTACCAGCCAGTAAAGCCAGGACTCCCAATGTGATTAATATTTTACCTTTACCAGATTCCATAAGGTGGCCCCCGAACTTATAATTTTGTTATTACCATTTATATACATGAAAATTATAAGTTTAGTTTATGCTGACTGTCCAGCTCGTTGGTCATTTTACCTTAGTTAACCGTTACATTTTTTGCTGATGAGTTTATTGCCAGCCGGTTGCTTCGTTGTGTTAAGGTCAGTTTTTTTGTCTACAGGGAAGTCAGGCCGTATGTTTAGTAAAAAATGGTTTGCCGGGATATTGCTGTTATCAGGTGTTTGGTCAGCTCAGGTATGGGCAGCTGACAGAGTCTATATTATGGCGGGACAATCAAACATGATGGGGCGGGCGAAAACGCATTACTTGCCACCAACGTACCGGAAGACGCCGACAAATGTGACTTTCTATTATCAGGGGCGTGAGCGCAAGCTGGCACAGTATGCCTATTTTGGGCCGGAAGTTAGTTTCGCTCATAATGTGGCGCGGGCGTTTCCGCAGGATAATCATATCATTATCAAACATGTGGCTACCGGTAGCTCAATACAACAGTGGTTGCCCGGACAGCGTTTGTATCAGGGATTATTACGCCAGGTGAAGTTCTCGCTGCAGACAGAGAATCCAAATATTGATGCGGTGATCTGGATGCAGGGGGAGAATGATGCACGTACCCGGGACAAAGCAGTTCAATACGCACCCCGTCTTACGCGTTTTATTCATGCGTTGCGTAAAGACTTGAATGCTGCTAACAGTCAGTTTGTATTAGGTGAAATCAGCCCTGAGGATAAGGCTTTTCCAATGGTGCCGGTAGTACAGGAGGCGCAGCGAAAAGTGAATAACAGTGTGCCGAATACGCAGATGGTGTCAACGCAGGGATTGGGAAAGATTTTTGATCATGTCCACTTCAGCGCACCGGGACAGATGGAGTTAGGCCGGCGATTTGCACAGGCATATATTAACCGGGCGCGTTGATGAGGTGTATCATAAACGTTTTCATCAGATAACGTGTTCTGTGAACAAGTTGCCGGGCATGAATATTTCTGGTGCTGTTTACACAC
>JBMZDK010000250.1:0-6406 GCA_049614265.1 Thiolinea sp. | reverse complement strand
AGTCGGTTCAAGAAAACCGGTCAGCATTTTCATAATGGTGGTTTTACCCGCGCCGTTATGGCCGAGTAAGCCAACCACTTCGCCACGGTTTATCTGGAAAGAAACGTCATCAACAGCTTTAAATTCACCATAATGACGACTTAAGTTACTTACTTTTATCATCGTGTCTTCATTAGTGTATTTGGGAGATTAATTAGCCTGCGATGCAGGCAAAACGTAACAGGCAGACCTGAAAGCCTGCGCAGACGAGCGCTATTTTACAAATTGAAACTTACCGCTTTCTTACTAAAACATTACAAAAAGTTAATGTTCAGAAGCAGTGCTGGCTGGAGGGGGCATGGGAAAACGGTAAGGTGATTACAAAGTCCTTGAAAACTTGATTGTATTGCTGCTGGTGACTATGTCTGTTACCAGATAACGGTCAAATATCATGGCGATATTACGGAGGAAAAAACGGCCATTTGCGGTAATGGTAAACTGATTTCCCCCCAGCTCTATCAACCCATCATTGGCGAAGGTGTTGAGTTGTTGTAATTCATTAGCAAAGTAGCTTTGGCAATCAATGTTAAAGCGGCTATTGGTTGCTTCATAATTTACCTGATGCTGACACATAATGCGTTGAATGATATGTGCCCGGATTAAATCATCCTGATTCAGGCTAATTCCACGATTTACTGGTAATTGTTTGCTATCGAGACTGGCGTAGTAAGCAGGCAGAGTGCTGGCATTCTGGCTATAAGCCTCACCAACGTGACTAATCGCACTGACACCGAGTCCCAGCTGATCACAATCTGCGTGGGTAGCATAGCCCTGAAAACTGCGTTTGAGCTGGTTTTCTGCCAATGCTTTGGCCAGTGGGTCGGTTGGGAGTGCAAAGTGATCCATGCCGATATGCACATAGCCTTTCGTGCTGAGGAAATTGATTGTATCTGTGGCAATGGCCAGCCGTGTGGATAACTCCGGCAGCTCATTAGCCGCAATTAGTCGTTGTGAGCGAATACGTTGTGGCAGGTAAGCAAAATTATAAATGGCGATACGATCCACGCCGGAATCTACAACCTGCTGTAAGGTATCTGCAAAAGATGCCCGTGTTTGCAATGGCAGGCCGGAAATTAAATCAACAGAAATAGATGTAATGCCATTCTCGCGTGCGCTGTTGATGACCGTATCAACTTGTTCACGGCTCTGAACACGGTTAATTGCACGCTGCACGTCAGGATCATAATCCTGAACACCAATACTGATGCGATTGATACCAATTGTAGCCAGCTCAGCTATCTGTTCACTGCTACAATAACGTGGATCAATTTCCAGGCTGATTTCCAGTTCTTCCGGAAAGCTGAGGTGAAAACGACGGGCGATAACATCCATCACTTCGCGGAACTGTATTGTGTTGAGGTAGTTAGGTGTGCCACCACCGAAATGAATTTGTGTCACCAGCCGATCCTGTGCCAGGTGAGGAGCGAGTAATTCAATTTCCCGATACAGATAGTCCAGATAAGTTTGAGCCTTTTCCTTCTTTTGTGTCACTACCTTATTGCAGCCACAGTAATAGCAAAGTGAATGGCAAAACGGGATATGGATATAAAGGGCCAGAGGGCGGGGCAGGAGCGCGCTATTACTATTTTCAATGTGCCTGATGTAATCGGTGGCTGAAAAGTCTTCGTTAAACTCCGGTGCTGTAGGGTAAGAAGTATAACGTGGCCCCTGAACATTATATTTTTCCAATAGTTCAGGCTTAAATGTGACTGACATTGAGCAGCTCCGGCTACAAACAGACTAATCATCATAATAAGCCCTGACAACGCTGGCTTGACACAGGTCAAGTTCAACATCGTTTCAGAGCAGTTTTTACCGTTTATAATTTTTTGCTAATAAACCCTGTAATTTTTCAGGTGGCTGGGGTAGTCTGGTTTTTTGCGTAGTCAAACGGGACTGGTGATCTATGCATAGCATGCCAAAACACTCTTGCAGTAAATGTTCGTTGCGTGATATTTGTCTCCCGATGGGGGTGGCGAAGCATGATCTGGAACGCTTGGAAAGTCTGGTACAAAATTCTAAAGTCCACCACCAGAATGATGTGGTTATTCGCCAGGATGACGCTTTTCATACGCTTTACGCCGTGAAATCGGGAATGTACAAGTCTGTCCGCCTCAGCAGTGAGGGTGAAGAGTATGTGGTTGGGTTCCATTTGCCGGGGGAGATTGTCGGTTTGGATGCGATATACCCGGAAGCTTATACCAGCAGTTTGATTGCCTTAACCAACTCTGTGTTATGCCAGCTGGATTATGAGCAGCTTGTCTCGCTTTCTGCCTCGATTCCTGCTTTACAGCATCAGTTGCTGCGTCTGTCGAGTAAAGAAATTAATGTCACTCAGGCTTTTCAGGGTTCTCAAACTGCTGAACAGAAACTGGCGGCCTTCATTCATAATCTGGCCGTCCGGAATGAAGTCCGGGGCTATTCCGGAACAGAGTTTATTCTGGCAATGACCCGGCAGGATATTGCTAATCATCTGGGGATGGCAGCAGAAACCATCAGTCGTTTACTGAAGCAATTTCAGAACCGAAAGGTATTAGCGATTAAGCACCGTGAGATGACCATTCTGGATCCGGGCGGTTTGCTGCAATTAACGGGCTGTACCCACAACTGATAATCCCTGAGCTTAGGGAGCGTTTTATTCCGGGCAAGAGCTACTTACCATAAAGTAATATTTAAAATATAATTTTTATGCGTAAGAATGCAAAATAATGTCCATGGAGAAGTACCAGCTGAAAGCAGGTTAATTCCGATGGCTATGGTAATCCCGGAGAATGTCTGATGAAGCTCACCAGTTACACGAATTATGCGCTGCGCTGTATGCAGCTGGCTGCACTAAAAGCACCGGCTCTGGTGCGTGTAGACGATGTTTCGCAGATTCACGGTATATCACGGCCTCATATTGTTAAGGTTGTACATGAATTAGGAAAGGCGGGTTATCTGGAAACGGTACGTGGGCGCAATGGTGGTTTCCGTCTTGGCCGTGCGGCGAATACCATTATTGTCGGTGATGTGGTGCGTTTAACCGAAGGCCCACTGGATGTAGTGGAGTGTTTTAATCCGGAGAAAAATACCTGTCCGTTGATGGGTGTGTGTAAGCTGTCGAAGAAGATTCAGGAGGCCACGCATGCATTTATGGAAGTGCTGGATGATGTCACTATTGCTGATATTGCGGCCAATCGCATTCCGCTTTTAAACCGTATTGCTTTAGTAGAAAAGCCGGTCATACCAGTGGAAATTGTACTGGCCGGGCAGGTGGAAAATGAAAAATAGTCTGCATCATTCTTCTTGTTTAACAGCCTGGCCTGAACGGTTTCCCGGTTTATCTAATCTGAATACTGAAACCAGGAAGCTACTGGTTGAGCGAAGTGTCAGAGTCAATCTGCCTGAGGAATCAATGGTTTTTGGCCCGGGCATTGTGTCAGAAAATATGTTGTTTTTGCTGGGTGGTACCGTTCGGGTGCAACAAACTTCTGAAACCGGGCGCGAAATTGTTTTATACCGTGCCCGTGCGGGTGAAAGCTGTGTGATGACCACAGCCTGCCTGTTTGCCTTCGAGGATTATGCAACTGAAGGCATTGCTGAAACGCCGGTGCAGGCCGCTAGTGTGCCACGCAGTGTGTTTGATGACCTGGTCGCACAATCACAGGAATTCCGTCATTTTGTCCTCTCTGCTTTTTCTAAGCGTATGACGGGTCTGTTTCAGGTGATCGATGAAGTTGCCTTCCAGCGTCTGGATGTTCGTCTGGCCGATAAGTTACTCCAGCTATCAGCGGGGCAGGATGCAGTCGCCACCACCCACCAGAAAATGTCGGTTGAATTAGGTACAGCACGGGAAGTTATTTCCCGTCAGCTACAGGAATTCCAGCGCCGGGGCTGGATTGAGCAGTCACGTGGGCGGGTACGAATCCTGCAACGTGGTCAGCTTGAGCAACTCAGCGACAAAAATAGTTAACACTCATCTTCCCGTTTGGTGACTATGTCACTAACCGCATGCCTTTAAAGTTATATTATAAATAGATCTTTTAAAGTCGCTTCAGCAGTGGTGGGGTGAATGTGTCTGCGGCATTTTTGCCACTTCACCGCAATACTTCGCCGAAGTAACTGACAAAATTTTGAAACTTGATCCAGATCAACAAGCAGTGAAAAACACTCCATTACACTTGGCGGTGTTTTCCTGAATCTGCATTTGCGAAAGGAGCAGTGCATGAGTGCAATTACTTACAACGATACTGTCGTGCGGCAGTTTTCGATCATGACCATCATCTGGGGCATTGTTGGTATGCTGGTGGGAGTGATTATCGCCGCACAGCTGGCCTGGCCAGTGCTGAACTTTGATTTGCCCTGGTTCAGTTTTGGCCGTTTACGCCCCTTACACACCAATGCAGTGGTTTTTGCTTTTGGGGGCAGTGCCTTGTTTGCTACGTCGTATTACATCGTGCAACGTACCTGTCAGGTGCCTCTTTTCGCGCCAAAGCTGGCGGCTTTCACTTTCTGGGGCTGGACGTTGGTAATTGTATTGGCGGCGATTACCCTGCCGTTGGGACTAACGCAGTCAAAAGAGTATGCCGAACTGATCTGGCCGATTGATGTGCTGATTACCTTGATATGGGTTGCCTATGGCGTAGTGTTTTTTGGCACGCTGGCGACCCGAAAAGTCCCGCATATTTATGTCGCCAACTGGTTCTATGCTGCGTTCATTATTACGGTTGCAGTACTGCATATCTTTAATAATCTGGCGATTCCGGTTAGCTGGACAGAGTCCTATCCGGTTTATTCCGGTGCAGTTGATGCGATGATGCAGTGGTGGTACGGCCATAATGCCGTCGGATTCTTCCTCACTGCCGCTTTCCTTGGCATGATGTATTACTTCATTCCAAAGCAGGCAAACCGTCCGGTTTATTCTTATCGCCTGTCCATCGTACATTTCTGGGCGCTGATTTCAGTATACATGTGGGCCGGGCCACACCACTTACATTACACCGCTTTACCTGACTGGGCGCAGTCACTGGGTATGGTATTCTCGCTGATTCTGTTAGCGCCATCCTGGGGCGGAATGATTAACGGCATTATGACCCTGTCCGGTGCCTGGCATAAATTGCGTTCTGATCCTATCCTGAAATTCCTTATTGTCTCGCTGTCCTTCTATGGCATGTCGACTTTTGAAGGCCCGATGATGTCAATCAAGACGGTTAACGCCCTGTCACATTATACCGACTGGACAATTGGTCACGTGCATTCCGGTGCCCTGGGCTGGGTCGCCTTCATCACCATTGGTTCACTGTATGCGCTGATTCCGAAGCTGTATGGCAAACAGGAAATGTATAGCGTCCCGCTGATTAATACCCATTTCTGGCTCTCGACTATTGGTGTGGTGTTGTATATCTCCGCGATGTGGATTGCCGGAGTCATGCAAGGGTTGATGTGGGGTGCGGTGAATGAAGATGGCACGCTGACTTATACCTTTATTGAAAGTATCAAGGCGACTTACCCCTATTACATCGTGCGTTTTCTGGGTGGGTTAATGTTCCTGAGCGGTATGTTCCTGATGCTGTGGAATGTCTGGAAAACCGTCGAAGCAGACGCCTTACTTAAAACCTTCACCACCACAGGTATCAAGCCCATTTCAGCGAAAGGAGCTGCAGCATGATGTCACATGATTTTATTGAGCGTAATGCCGGAGTGATGGGGATATTTATCGCCTTGGCGATCAGTATTGGCGGGCTGGTAGAAATTGTACCACTCATGTTTCAGGCCCAAACCACCCAGCCTTCACCGGGAGTCAAACCTTATCCGGCTTTAGAGCTGGCCGGGCGTGATATTTACGTCAGTGAAGGCTGTTACAACTGCCACTCGCAAATGGTGCGGCCCTTTGTATCAGAAAGTTTGCGCTACGGCCCGGCGTCACTGGCTGGAGAAAGTGTGTATGACCGTCCGTTCCAGTGGGGGTCAAAACGTACCGGCCCTGACCTGGCGCGTGTAGGTGGCCGCTATACCGATGAATGGCACCGCATGCACCTGATCAATCCGCGTGATTTGGTGCCTGAATCGAACATGCCGGGTTTTCCCTGGCTGGAAGACAATCTTGTCGATCCTGAGTTAGTCCAAACCAAAATGAAGGTGTTACAGGGTATGGGACATCCTTATACCGATGCGGAAATTGCTGCTGCACCAAAAACAGTGGCAGGTGCTACTGAGATGGATGCCGTGATTGCTTATCTGCAGTTTTTAGGTTTAGCGAATAACGGGAGGGATAAAAAATGACAGGTGTAATCAGTGGAGTAATGACCTTGTTACTCATCATCCTTTTTCTCGGCATTGTGTTCTGGGCGTATAGCAAGCGCAATAAGCCGGTGTTTGAGGAAATGGC
>JBMZDK010000249.1:0-6435 GCA_049614265.1 Thiolinea sp. | reverse complement strand
CTGAGTATCCGCCCCCAGCCGAATACCCCGCCGCTTAATCAAATAATAGCCACGCCCGGTTTTCAGCGAATCCTCTGTCAACCGCACCAACGAACCATCTTCCAGATACCGCTCCACCAGCGTCCCCCAGCCAAGGCCAACCCCCTGCCCCTGACAAGCCGCCTGAATCAGCAGAGGCAAATTATTAAAACCCAGAATGCGGATATTCTCCGGCACAGCAACATCCTTAGCCACCAGCCAATGTTGCCAATCCACCCAATCCCAGCGCTGACCTTTTAAATCGAGTAACTGCTCCTCGGCAAAATTACCACTGCGTAAAGCCGGATGTTTCTGCAGATAAGCCGGGCTGCATACCGGAAACACTTCTTCAGGAAACAATAAGGTCGCATCATACCCCGGCCAATCCCCATTGCCATACAGCAAAGCCAGATCGACATCATTCTTCATACAATCCGATTCTTTCTCTGTCGCCAGTATATTCACCGGAATATCCGGAAACCGTTCGGAAAAACCGGCAAATCTTGGCAGCAACCACAGATACGCCATAGAGGTATCAGCGGCCAGCGTTTGGCTGCTACCCGCGGCTTGCCCACGTAGTTTATCCGCAGAGTTCCCCACTAATTCCAATGCCACTGATACCGCATGTTGAAACTGTTGCCCGGCTTCGGTCAATGTGATCTTGCGGTGTTCGCGGGTAAACAACTTATTGCCAAGGTTTTCCTCTAAGGTACGAATCTGGCTGCTAATCGCGGCCTGAGTGACATTTAATTCTTCCGCCGCCCGGGTAAAACTTTGCAAACGAGCGGCTGCTTCAAACGCAGGTAAAGCGGATAATGATGGCAGGCGATGACGGGAGTTAGGCATAAGAAATAGTGATGCAAATTGCTAAGAAATTATTGCTTGAACGCACCAATACATTAACATAGATTATCTGTACTCCTCTCTACTCCAGCGGAAAAATGACATGGGTAAGGCAATCACCTTTGAAACACCCTATGAACGCCACGGTGTAATTACGCCTGGTCTGCCAATTCTGCCGCACGGTACTGAACGCCATCCTGTTCCCGGTGGTGGGTCACGTGCACTACGCATTGATAAAGGCGATGAGATTTCAATACTCGACTTTGAAGGTCTGCAACCCGTCGAACTGGTATTTTTCAGCCCGGACGGCTCATCCAATGCCAAACGGCTTGGCCTGAACGGTGGCCATAAAATTACCGGTATGCAAGCGGCACTCACCGCCAATCACTCCGGCAAGAAGGTGCTGCACGCATTAAAAACCGCAGGCTTCGATGTAGGTAAAGCTGATGGTGTTAGTCTATTCGCCGAAGGCTCACTCGCCGGGCAAATGGAAACCTTTCATGCTGACAGTGATGGCCTGCTGATTGTATGCGCCGTCGGTGGCCCAATGGCACCGGAGCAGCAAAACGCACCGACGGATATCATCGTCTACATCAAGCGCGCCAGCCCCGGCGACGGAAAGGGCGGCCATACCGCACCCGATCCGCTGGCTGACCCGCTGCACGACCAGAATATTCAGCCCGGCACCGCACACGCTTACGAGGTCAAAGCAGGTCAATACATCCAGATTCTTGATGTACAGGGCCGTGAATGTTCCGACTTTCAGGTGTTCTCAGCACGTGAGCTGGATAAAGGCTTTGAAAGTCACATCGATCCCACCATGACCCGCTCGCTGATGGGAACGGTTTACCCGAATCCCGGCCTGTACGCCAAATATTACAGCTATGACCAGGAGCCGCTGGTAGAAATCATTCAGGATACCTGTGGTCGCCATGATGCCTACGGCACAGCATGCACCGCGCGTTATTACGAAGATTTAGGTTATCCCGGCCATGTGAATTGCTCAGACAATATGAGTGCGGCATTAGCCCAACATGGCGTCAGGCCACGTAAAGGCTGGCCTGCGATTAATTTCTTCTTTAACACGCTGCTGGATGATACGAACGCAATCAGCTTTGACGATCCGTGGTCGCGGCCCGGTGATTACGTGCTGTTGCGCGCCATGACGGATCTGGTGTGCGTATCGACCGGCTGCCCCTGTGATGTTGATCCGGCGAATGGTTGGAACCCAACAGATATTCAGGTGCGTGTGTATAAAGAAAACGAAGATTTCCGCCGCTCAATAGGCTGGCGCAAGACCCCCGAGGCTGATATGGAAGAGACCAAACAAACCGGTTTTCATGAGTGTTTCGCGCGCCACACGCGTGATTTTGTTGAGTACAACGGTTACTGGCTGCCAAATACCATGACCAATCTTGGCGCGACTGCCGAGTACTGGGCTTGTCGTGAGAAGGCTGCGATTATGGACTTGTCGCCGCTGCGTAAATTTGAAGTCACCGGGCCAGACTCAGAAGAGCTGATGCAGCTCTGTGTAACGCGTAATGTTAAGAAACTCGCAATCGGCCAGATCGTGTACACCGCGATGTGTTATGAACATGGCGGCATGATTGATGATGGCACGTTGTTCCGCCTCGGTGAAAATAACTTCCGCTGGATTGGTGGTAATGATGACGGTGGCATCTGGTTGCGTAAACAGGCGCAGGAGCGTGGCTTAAATGCCTGGGTTAAATCCTCAACTGATCAACTGTGTAATGTCGCGGTGCAGGGCCCATTGTCACGCGAGATTCTGAGCAAGGTATTCTGGACACCGCCAACACAGCCAACGATTGATGAACTTGGCTGGTTCCGGCTGTCGGTAGCTCGGCTGCATGATTTTCATGGTGTGTCCTGCGTGGTGGGGCGTGCCGGTTATTCCGGTGAGCTGGGCTATGAAGTGTTCTGCCATCCAAAAGATGCGGTTGAGGTATTTGATGCGATCTGGGCGGCGGGTGAGCCAATGGGCATGAAACCGCTGGGACTGGAAGCCCTGAATTTACTGCGGGTAGAAGCCGGACTGATTTTTGCCGGTTATGAGTTTTCCGACCAGACCAATCCAATTGAGGCCGGTATTGGTTTTACTGTGCCGCTGAAATCGATGGAAGATGACTTTATTGGCCGCGCTGCGATTGAAGAACGCAAAGCACACCCACAGAAACAGCTGGTTGGGCTGGATATTGAAAGCGGCACGGTTCCGGCGACCGGCGATTGTGTGCGGATTGGCAAAGCGCAAGTGGGTGAAATCACCTCAGCAATTAAGTCGCCGATTCTGGGCAAGGTGATTGCGCTGGCACGGGTGGATGTGACCCATGCTGAAATTGGGACTGAGATTGAAGTGGGGCAGCTGGATGGCTTACAAAAGCGGTTAAAGGCAACCGTAGTACGCTTCCCACACTTTGACCCAACTAAGGAACGGGTTAAAGGGAACTATAGTTAAGGCCCCTTTTAAAGATTCACACGTCACTCCACATGCGCAACAGATTGGAATAGGCAGTGCTGAGTTGTACTGCCTCGTCTGACTCCGGCATTTTTTCCATCAGCCCTTCCCTCGCTTGGGCCAACTGGTACAACAGCTCACGCTGCTCCGGACTTTTTACCAGACTTTGCGCCCAGGTCACTGCGGCTAAGCGTACACCTTCCGTTACCGGATTTACCTGGTGCCAGCTCCCGGATGAGTACACCACTGCGTCACCGGCATCACCTTTAATCACCTGTTCACCAAGTGGTGTTCGGATAACCAACTCACCACCCTGATATTCATCAGGTGAGTTAAGAAACACGGTAGTCGAAATATCACTGCGATAGCGTCCGGACATTGGCCCCATGACCGGGTCATCAACATGAAAACCATAGCCCATACCCGGCTGATAACGAACATAAAATGCTGTGGCTACCTTGAGAGGCATGGCGAATGCCTGATATTCCGGATGCTGAATCAAAGCCGACATAACGATAGCATCTAAACGTCGACGCAAAGGGCTATTGGGAGACAATTCTTCATTATGCTTCGCCTTTTTTGCCTCTTTACCTGCAGACAAACTACCATTCACAAACTCACCATTATCCAATAGTGAACGCACTTCCCGTAACCGTGGAATATCCAGCACGGCTTTCAAATGAATCAACATGAAATCTTCCTAAGGCAACAGGTGGCAGGAACTACCCAAAAGACCAGTATTCACCGGCCATCGAATTCGCTACTCTCAACATTCAGAGGCAACACAACAAAAAAACCTCAAGGTCATAAAAGCCGCAATTAAAGCACTGAAACGGAAGAAACCTGATAGTGTTTGTATGCGCATTCATCACAAAACCCGATCAACAGGCAATCGAATTATGCAATTAACAGTATCCATTAATGATAACGTACAGGACATCGAAGTCCCACCTACCCTGTTAGAGGAAGCCAGCGGTTTTTTTACCAGAATGGATAGCGATATGGATAACGGCTATCAGATGAGCAGAGTTTGGGTCGACCACCCCAGTCAGGAACAACGCTGTCAAATTGTAGCGGATCACTTACTCACCGCACTTTCGAATGGCAAGCAACATTCAGCGCTGATGATGGCGGCTTATATTCTGCATAAAGCGCCGCATGTCACTGAAATTCATCTTAATACTGAAGGAGATATGACAGAACACGCTTTTGTTATCCGTTCACGCTGACACAAACTGAAGCACTCGCTTTATCTGACGACATTCGTCGGTCATCACTCTGTCCCTCAAATCCATCAGCTAATCTCACTATAGCTTGTCAGTGACAGCCGGTTAACCATTATATGCCGGCAACGCTGCCAACAGCTCTCCTCCTGAAAGCCGCGTCGCATATTGTTTGCGCAAATAAATACGTCCTGTTTGAAACAACCACTGCTTGATTTTGTCTCATATATAAGCTGCCCCAACAGGAAACCATAGGATCAAAATATTACGATTATTAAAAAATTGAGTATTATTTAAGCAAATCACTACTACAATCAGGCTTACACTTAAAGCACAGGCTTGCCAGGAACATACTAACCCCAATGAAATCTGTTCTATTTTCAACGCTGTTATCAGCAGCAATAATAATCACAACAGCCAGCAATGCTTTCGCCCTGGAAGACAGCCCAAAGAACAGGGCAATACAGGCTGAGCGTTACTTAACTGTCAACTCTCCTCAGGATATTTTTCGTGATATTGCCGAGCGTACTAAAGACTCTCTGCCAACGGACGAGCAACAAACATTTATCGATCTGCTAACCAAATACCTGGATCTCGATGTATTGGAACAGGCGATGAAAGCCTCGCTGATGAACCATTTTACTGCGGAGGAGTTATTCGCTCTGGCCAATTTTTACAGCATGCCCGGTTCCAAGTCAGCAATGAATAAGATGGGCATCTATATGTCAGATGTCATTCCGGTCGTTCATGATGAAATGATTAAAGCCCAGGAAAGAGCATTTGAGGCACAACAAAAGAAGCTGCAAACACTTAATGGCTCAGATACTGAGCTGTAGTCCGGCGACATTCCATATTCTTTGCACATTTACAACCTAAGCTTCAAAGTAAGGACACCTTCCATCCTTGGGTTTTGTCTCGCTTGGTTACAAGTTACAACACCCACTCATCCGGCGTGAAGAGACCGCAACTAACATGCCGGGCTTTATATGTTTGATTCATATTTGGAGTGGAAAGTCATGAATATGAAAAAAATTATCCCGGGCATACTCGCAGCCTTTATCTTATTCACTGCATCCGCAGCTAATGCGGGAGGCGGACATAATGGTAACTGGTCATTTTCAATCAGCTGGCATAACGGTCATCCCAGCTATCATGTTAATGTTGGCCCAAACTGGCAGCAGGTAAGTCACTGGCGACAGCACAGAAAATGGCGCAAAAGAGCACGTCACCATCGCCGTCATGGCTATCGTCATCGCCACGGTCACCGTTATCACCATCATGCTCATCATAACAAGCATCATCACCATCATGGTGGCCACAGAAAACACCGGTAGAATCCGGTTTTATTCTGATTACGAATATGGGCTAATTACAGCCCATATTCACCTGAGATCTAAATCATCCTTCATGCAATGAAAAAGCTTCAGAGCGGTTTCAACGACCCGCCCCAACAACGCATTACTTCAGCTTTTTCCGAAAGGAGTGCTCACTATATTCAGGCTCAGGCATTTTATCTCCGGCAACTAATCACTCCAGCGCCAGCACATCAGGCATATCATACAAACCGCTATCCTGCTGGCTTAACCAGCTCGCCGCACGGACAGCACCTTTAGCAAACGTCATCCGGCTGGATGCTTTGTGAGTGATTTCAATTCGTTCGCCAATATCAGCAAACATCACGGTGTGTTCACCCACAATATCACCGGCACGAATCGTCTCAAAACCAATGGTTTTACGTTCACGCTCACCGGTATGTCCTTCGCGGCCGTACACAGCGCAGGTTTTTAAATCACGATCCAGAGCATCCGCAATGACTTCGCCCATCTTAATCGCAGTTCCGGAAGGTGCATCTACTTTATGCCTGTGGTGTGCTTCTAT
>JBMZDK010000248.1:0-6464 GCA_049614265.1 Thiolinea sp. | reverse complement strand
CGTTCGTAGCGTAGTGTGCTAGCCGGAGTCGAACCGGCGACCAATTGATTATGAGTCAATCGCTCTAACCATACTGAGCTATAGCAATGGGTTGTTAGCCGGAATCGAACCGACATATATCCTGGATAAGGATTGTCTTACCGTTAGACAATAACAACACACCTGAACCAACAACCCCGCCGCTACACAGTGACTCAATGAGGCTGTGGCAGACCGGCATACTGAACCGGTTCATCTGGCGAAAATTATTTTGTTAGATGTGCCAATAGAATTGCAAAGGGTGTGCCAGGTGATAGCAAAATAGAAAGAAAAACAAAAAAAGATCTATAACTTTTTGTATTTGAAACAAAAATTAATTTCCATGGATTTACAAACAGCAACCCCTGGCAAAACCTCGCCAAACCAAAATCCAGATTTATTATTTTTATTGATAAAATATTATCTAATCAGGTATCACTGAGGTCAGCCCAACAATAATCTGCAGCAATCCGCCCTAATTTCAGGGCTTCGCCACTTCGCTGCCCGGCATCCGGCCCCATATAGAACAGATAAGGCCCCACTACCATCCGGGGATGAACCAGCGTGTCGGGGTGTTCACCGGGGAAATTCATTACCCGCGTACTGGTTTGCACCGGCCCGGTATCAATCCGGTTTACCCGGATAAATGCCCGCTCACTGCTGTATTCCTCAGCCAGAATCGAGCAAAACGCATCCATGCCGGCTTTAGACACACCGAACGCACCATAATATGCTTTATCGGAAGTATCACCGGAAAAGACAATCGCTGCATCATCAGCTGCTTCCAGCAAATCAAGGCACGCACGCACCAACAGGAAATTGGCATGTAAATTCACGGTAATCATCTTTGACCACAGGTCTACATCGTGTTGCTTGACCGGCATAAACGCTGCCAGCCAGGCCGCATTCAGCAGGATGCCATCCAGCCTGCCAAGCTGTTCCTTAATGTTCTGCGCCAGCGCCTCGTAGTCATCATTTGTTGCCCCCTGCATATCCAGCGGATAAATCGCCGGCTCCGCCCCCCCGGCAGCAACAATCTCATCATAAACCTCTTCCAGCAAAGGTACACGTTTATCCAGCAGCACGACCGTCGCACCAAACCGCGCATAAGCCAGAGCAACGGCCCGTCCAATACCCATTGCCGCACCAGTAACCAAAATCACTCTGTCCTTCAACTGATCAGCTGCGGGGACGTAATTGAGTAAATTTTCCTGCATGACAAACTCCTGAGCCGGACGCTATAAGGTTAAGGAGGCGGATTTTACCCTGAAATAAACAATGGCAACACCTTCACAACAACCAATAGATAACATAAATAAAAAAAGCGGAAAAATTCCGCTTTTTTTACAGGGATCCACTCAAAAATGCGTAGCAATTTACACTATAAAATTCAGGCAGCTTTGCACCACTCTTTGTAAGCGCCCATATCTCTGTCTTTACCCGCTTCATAACCAGCTTCGTAAGCTTCATTCAACCGTTGCTCTTCACGCTCAGGGTTCATCAGGTAAGCATTCTGCCAACCTTGCAAAAACTCGGGATCGACACCGGCTTTTTCCATTTCCACTACAGCATCGTAGTATTGTTTATTCATTGTCATTTCCTCTCAGACAAAATTAATTACTTTTCCGTGCGCTTATGCAGCAGCACGCAGAGTCTCCAGTGCTTTACCACTATCCAATACAGCCCGTACTGCATCCGCCGCCTCAGCAATATCAGCATATTTCCCAAGGTGACTCAGGCAAATAGAGGCCGAATACACCAGGCTGTCGTACATCAAACCTTTTTCACCACCCAAAGCAGCAATTCCCAGTGCTGCAGCACGCTCAGCCAGTGCATCACTATCTACCGTCGCCGCAATTTCATCACTAATCATTGGCGCCGGTGGTAAATCTGCCGGTAATGGAATCGCCCGCGTTGAAGCCTCAATACTAACATCCTTAGGCGACAGGTCACGCTGCTGCTCACCGCCCTCACCGTGGTAATAAAACAAACGTCCCGATTGCTGTAAAGAAGGGATGACACCGCCTTCAACACCACGAATAAACATCGCACTGGCAAAACCGGTGTGCCGGGCTAATGAAGCGTAAATTGGCGGATAAGCCTTATGGACATATCCACCCATATAATGGGTTTTCTGTTGACCGCGGATTGGCCCCAGCATGGTTTCTGTGGTAGTGAGAATCTGACGCTTGATCATGCGTTGCCGAAGCGGAATCAAATCATGCAAGCGGGGTGCAAACTGCGCCTGATCAATGTAAGTCCAGCCAATTGATTCCAGCTGTTGCGTGGCACCTTCCGGTAACAAACTGGTATCCACATCTGCTGCCTGCAGAATTTTATGGTGAGTGGCGCCAAACTTTGGCCCAACTTCATTCAAACCATGTAATACCGCCGGAACTCCCATTGTCGCCAAAACCACCGGCACAAATGTCGATCCCGGAACACCACGGGTATAGCCGTCATAAGGATCAGAAATATCCACCACCTCATCGACATTTGCCTGACTGATAGTCGCGGTATCAATCAGAGCCTGCAAGGTACCCCGGTTTTCCTCATCTGTCTCCCGCTTCATGCGTAATGAAATCAGGTAAATAGCCGTTTGCACCTCATCAGCATCACCGGCAAGAATATGGCGCATTGCATGGTAAGCTTCATCATAAGACAAATCTTTGCTGTATTCAGGGCCGGTGGCGACCTTCTGAATACAGGCTCGCAGGTGAAGCTTCAGATTGATTTCATTCATCGGGACATTTTCCACGCATGTTATAGGGCAAAGTTTATGGAGCGTACCATAAATACTGAATACCTCTATCGGGGTAACACATTTCAGCATCCGGTCGCTAAAAATAGACATTGTAAACTGCAGTCGGCTCTGGGTTAAGATAACAGTATTGTGGAAGCAGTTTTTTAACTGTAATTAAGATAAATTGAGAGGAATACAGAAGTGTCAGCAGACAATATTGATATGGATTTTGCCAGTGGAATGGCTGCATTCGAAGCGAAACATTTTTCCCGCGCGATGCAATTACTGTCCCCCATTGCTGAAGACGGAGACAGCCAGGCACAGCATATGGTAGCGATTATGTATCAGAACGGATTAGGTGTTATCCAGAGCGATATGGCTGCCTATAAATGGATGAAAGCTTCAGCAGAACAGGATTATGGCCTGGCTCAACATGGTCTGGGGTTCATGTATTTGCAGGGAGAGTGCATAGCCCAAAACAGTGAAAAAGCCGTATTATGGTTTAAGAAAGCTGCGGAACAAGGCTTACAGGGTTCTATCACCACACTGGCCATGATGTATGAACAGGGAAATGGAGTTGAACAGGACAATGCAGAAGCAAAACGCTTATACAAGTTAGCTGGTTTTGATGAAATGGGCTAATTACTAAGCACAAGTGACGCATGCGAAATAAAATGCCGACAAAATAGAATAAACAGGAAAGGAAATAAACAATGGGCTTAGAGGCAGGCAAAATTCATGTTGTTGTTAATGATGTACCACTATTAGAGTTTGATCGCAGCAAACCAGTACCTGGCCAGCAACGCCGTTATCTTGATAATATGGATGCACAAATGGCACAGGGCATCGAAATAAATGGCGAAAAAATCAAAAAACCTGACTCCATGCAGCGCAGTCAGTTTGTAGCAAATTCAATGATTAACGCTTTATTCACAGAAAATTACTCAATAGCCATCGCTATGTGCACCTGGTTAGGAGAACGTATCCCACAGCTGAAACAGGTACAGGCAAAAGGTGATATCAAGACGGAAATGCGGGTCGACTTGATTTTCGACCGAAGTTACGAACAGAGTAAAACTGAACAGGCCATTAAGTTCCATCGACCGACAACCACTGACCAATCAAGTACTTAGCATTATTTTCAGGAAAAATATAAAGAGCAAAAAAGGTTCAGGTCGAATTCAGCGCTACCACCCTATTCTAGTTCGCGTGGAATACATAACAGGCAATGGAATGTTTGAGGAAAAGCTACCGGTTTGCAACACAGGGGTATACAAACCGGTTTTCTAATAACACATCTGTTTATTGCTTTAGGGCTGGCAATATAGGGTCGCACCTGAAACAGATGGATAATAATAACAATAATGTTATTTGGGCCTGTGAACGCTTGATATAATAAAAGCTAAAACCTAGCGTTTACAGTGCTATTTTAATAAAAACTGAACAATTCCACAAGCAATGATTCATTTTTTCTATAGCCTTAAATAACCTCTCCTTTGTCCAATAACACCTGCACATTATCAATCAACCGTGCTTTGCCCAACCAGGCAGAGACTAATAACACCAGATTTTCGTCCCCGGCTTCCGGTGGTTGTAAATCCGTATTACGGCGCACCTCCAGATACTCAGACACAAACCCCCGCTGATCCAGCCGGATCATCATTTCATTTTGTAAGTCCTGATAGGCCAGCGCATCCTGCGCGCCCATTTCCCTGATCCGTTGCGCGGTTAATTGCAGCGTTTCATGCAGTATCGGCGCAATCTGGCGCTCCTCATCAGTCAGATAACCATTTCGTGAACTCTTAGCCAGGCCGTCAGCATCACGCACCGCATTCACACCTTCAATATGAATATTCATATTGAGATCAGTCACCATCTGACGAATCACCAACAATTGCTGAAAGTCCTTTTCACCAAATACAGCAATGTCAGGCTGCACCAGGTTAAATAACTTGTTCACGACCGTCGCCACACCAATAAAATGCCCGGTACGTTTTTCACCTTCTAATACATCACTGATGCCCGGCACCTCCACTTTGGTGCGCAAAGCCCCCGTTGGGTAAACATCAGCTGCAATCGGAGCAAATACCACATCTGTCTGCAGCTCCTTCAGTGCCGCACAGTCTGCATCCAGTGTAATCGGATAATTCGCCAGATCTTCTGCCCGGTCAAACTGTGCAGGATTGACAAAAATCGACACAATGACTTTTGTACCCATCTCCCGCGCACGCTCCACCAGCGCAAAATGCCCACCATGCAAATTACCCATTGTTGGCACAAATGCCACCTTTTCACCCGCCATCCGCCAGGCTTTTACCTGTGCCTGTAATGCCGGAATTTGTTTAATCAGCTGCATATACTCCCCTCAGCTTGCTGAAAACCATTATAAGAAACTGTGTTCTTCGGCTGGAAAACTACCGTCTTTGACCGCTTTCACATAAGCCTCAACCGCTCCCGGAATACTTCCGGCATCCGGCATAAAGTCACGCGAAAAACGGGGGGCGCCGGGTGTGATGCCCAACATATCGTGCAACACCAGCACCTGACCGTCACAACCACTGCCCGCACCAATACCAATGACCGGAATATCTAACTGTGCTGTAATTTTTTCCGCCAACCCGACCGGCACACATTCCAGTACCAGCATATCTGCCCCGGCATCCTGTAAAGCCAGTGCATCAGCCTGCATCTGCGTTGCCACTGCGGCTTCGCGCCCCTGGACGCGATACCCTCCTAACTTATGTACCGACTGTGGCTGCAACCCCAGATGTGCGCATACCGGAACACCATGAAAAGTCAGCTGTTTAACTGTTTCCACCTGTGGCGCGCCACCCTCCAGCTTCACCATATGAGCATAGCTTTCCTGCATTAAGCGGGAACAATTGCGCAATGCCATTTCCGGTGAGGTGTAACTCATAAACGGCAAATCAGCCAATACCAGTGCTTGTTTTGCAGCCCAGGTCACCGCCCGGGTATGATAAATAATGTCATCGACTGAAACCGGGATAGTCGTTTGACGCCCCTGAATTACCATACCCAGCGAATCACCCACCAGAATGACATCGACCCCGCCCTGATCCACGACTCGCGCAAAACTGGAATCGTACGCGGTTAACATGGCAATTTTCTCGCCATCCTGTTTCATTTTACGCAACGTAGTGACTGTGTGTCTGGCTTGTTGCCTGCCTTTGCCCATGAGTTACTCCGGTTATCGTCAATGCGCGCAGTATATATGATTGAATAAGAGTTTGCCGCAACGCACAATTTACTTTAGTGTTATTGAAGCAGACGATTTCTGCCGTTTTCCGACTCTGAAAATTTCTCTGTTTCAGAACGAAAAAGTGCTGGTAATTCGCCAGAGTTTTGATTATTCTACGCGCCTCTGGAGAGTTGGCAGAGTGGTCGAATGCGGTGGTCTTGAAAACCATTGACGGTTTATCCCGTCCGGGGGTTCGAATCCCTCACTCTCCGCCAAAGATTCATACGGCGACGTCCGGAGAAATAAAAAAACCTGCTTTTAGCAGGTTTTTTTATGGGTCAAAACACCTGCCGCCCATCAATACAAGTATATCCTGCATTCTGATTCCCTCAACACTGCACAATCACTAAAACATAAACCCCATTTTCCCGCTGAACTATTCTGCAAACATTCCCAGTATCAACTATGGTTTGCTATTATCGCCACCTAACAGCCTTGACGGAT
>JBMZDK010000247.1:0-6466 GCA_049614265.1 Thiolinea sp. | reverse complement strand
ACCATTGTGGCTGTTGCAGGAGCGGGTGCTGTGATTGCAGGTGCTGTAGCATCGGGTGCACAAGAGCAGGAGCAGCTTGTTCAACAGCAGGAGCAAAAACAGGATTATGTTGAATTCATCACCCAAATACACCGGGAAATGTATCAAAACGATGATGGCCGCCAGCGGCGTGTAGTGATAATGGCTGTTGTCTGTCAGGATTGTGCCGGACTGTGTGCTGATGACAGTGCTATCGTTTTAGGCGCCGGACAGTATGAAAAGCTGGGCACGATCCACTGCGGCGTGACTCGCCCCGGTTTTGTGGCTGTTGGTGGTGATGTCAGCACGATAGTTGATAGCCAGGTAGTTTTATTCAGAACGCACAAGGTTGCTGTTTGCCGCAATGGTGATAACCATACCTTTATAGCTATCGCTGAATAAATAGATCGGGGCAATGAACTTTGCCCCGATAATTCTGTTGGCCGTAGGATTTATAAGTGCAGTTTGCTGTGCTGCAACGGGGTAGTCTGGTGGTTTTAAGCGGGTGGTGTAGCGATGGATTTTAACGCTTGGATACATTACTGCAATTTCTGTTGATTGTGCTGGCACTCGAATTCACGCCCGGGCCGGCAGTGTTAATGATTCTGTTTCAGTCATCATTGGGTTTTCGCCATGTTGTGGTGGCGATAGCAGGTCTGCTGACGGCTAATATCGTATGGATCACGCTGGTGGCAACCGGACTTGGTCTGCTGATTACCGGCTCGCCGCAGTTGTACGGTATGATGCGTATTACTGGTGCGGTTTACCTGATCTATCTTGGTTATAAAATAGTACGCTTTGGTATCCGGCCACCGCCCATGAATGAAGGCAGGGCGATTACCAGTTACCGTAAGTCTTATCTGCGTGGCATGCTAACCTCTTTTTCTAACCCCAAAGCGTTGGTGTTTTTTCTTGCGCTGTTCCCACCTTTTGTCCGTGCAGATCATTTTATCGCTGATATAGTATTTTTCGGTGCTTTGAAAATGCTGGCACTGGCCTTGGCACTGAGTATTTATGGTGTTCTGGGGCGACAGATATTTATTTATCTGCATGATAGTCGGGTTGGAATGTGGATTTCATGGTTATTGGGGGCAGGAATTATTCTGGGCGGACTGGCGTTACTGGTTGGATAGAATCTTGGAGTACAGCGCTGACTGATTTGATATTAATTTTTCTGCATACACCATACTGTGCTACATTAGCGAATCACACGAGCATGAATCAATCTTATGTTCGGGCATGAAAGTTGAGATGTTCACAATAAAACGGTTAGGAGGATACATAATGATTGTAATAAAGCCTGGCCGGGTTAATCTGAAAGGTTTAGGTATTTAGAAACCGCTCCTTTGATCTGATCACCCGGTGTTGAGCCGGGGCATATCGCCCCTGAATTATCAATGACAAATAGTATGACGCTAATAAGCGTCAGGGGTTTATTGTGACTAATCATTTATCATTAGCCGATATGGGTTGGCAGCCCTTTTTTCAACAGCAACTCAGCCTGGACGAATGGGAAGCTGCCAGACCGGGACGTATTGTTGAGCAGTACCGGACAGAGTTGGAAGTTATGACTGAAACCGGTAAAGAAACGCTACCAGTGACAGCTTCCATGCCATCACTCACAGTCGGTGACTGGGTTTTGTTACAGCCTGATAATCGTATCGAACGGGTTCTGGAACGCATCAGCTGTTTCCGGCGTTTTGCTGCCGGTAGTAAGGTGGCAGCACAATTGATTGCGGCGAATGTGGATACAGCATTTATCGTATGCTCAATGAATGATGACTTTAATCTGAACCGTATAGAGCGTTATTTGAGTTTAGTGAATGATGCCGGGGCGGAAGCTGTCGTTGTGTTGAGTAAAATGGATCTTTGTGCTGAGCCTGAAGCCTTGCGGCAACAGGTGCAGCAGTTGGATAGTTACTTGATGGTAACGATGGTTAACTGTGAAGATACTCAGAGTGTGAATGCGCTAATGCCATGGTGTCAGCCCGGCAAGACTGTTGTTTTGCTGGGTTCATCCGGTGTTGGTAAATCAACATTGACTAATACACTATCAGGAACGGCACAGCAGTCAACTCATGCTATCCGGGAAGACGACAGCAAGGGGCGTCATACCACAACAAGGCGTTCTCTGCTGACCATACCTAATGGTTGTATGATCCTGGATACGCCGGGGATGCGTGAACTGCAACTGGCTGATTGTGAATCAGGTCTGGCAGCTACTTTTGCTGATATCGAGGCTTTAGCGTTGTCCTGCCGTTTCAATGACTGCCAACATGACAGTGAGCCGGGTTGTGCAGTGCAACAGGCAATAGTAAACGGCGAACTGGATGAGCGCCGCCTCGGCAATTACCGTAAATTATCGCGTGAACAGGCATTTAATGCAGCGAGTCTGGCGGAACGGCGTGCTGGTGAGCGTGAATTATCGCAACTTTATCAGCGTGTCCAGCGGGAGAGCAGAAAAATACGTCGTGGTTAATCAGAGGGAGGGCGGGGATAACCCGCCTTCCTATCCCTGCCGAAAGAGTTTATGCTGATGCTTTTGTGTTTCGCTGGTTCAATTCACCCATGAAGCGATCACGAATCGTTACCGGATCCATAGTAATTACCGGCACTTGAATATTGCCGGATTCACATTTGCAGACAATGATTGTCATTTGATTGCTGTCCAGGGCATCCTGCATAGTACTAACCGCATCTTCAGCTGTACATTCCACGACGTTTTCACAGCCACAGGCTTTAGCCACGGCTGTTAGTGAAGTCTTTTTACCGGCATAGGTTGGCTGGTCACCGGTAGAGCCGTAGCTGCCATTATCTATAATCAGCAGAATGAAGTTGTCTGCGACGTTATTGGCAATAGTTGGCAGGGTGCCGAGGTTTGTCAAAACTGAACCGTCACCGTCAATCGAAATGACTTTTTGTTTTTGCGCCAGTGCTAACCCCAGGCCAATAGAAGAAGACAGGCCCATTGTGCCTAGCATATAAAAATTTGTTGGCTGGTCATCCAGTAGGTGCATTTCCTGACTCGGCAGGCCAATATTGCAAATGACAAAATGGTCTGAAATTAAGGGAATCAGGCTTTTCAGGACATCGGAACGGATCATCTTAATATCCTCCCCAGAATGTGGCATCAGTAAGAATGGCCACCGGTTTGTTACACATAAACGTGTATTTAAGAATGGCGTCAAACTCATCAAGATCACTTTGCTGGTGAAAATGATAAGTCGGGATGTTCATTTGTGCGAGTAAGGCTTTGGTGTGCACTGCCATTTCAACCTGGCAGGCTACAGGTTCGCCCAGTTCACCACGATAGCTGATCAGCATGGGAAGTGGCATGCGATAATACTGGATCAGGGTTGCCAGCGTATTGATTGTGACCCCGATGGCTGTGTTCTGCATAATAATGGCGGAGCGTTTGCCCCCCATAAAAGCACCGGCACAAATCCCCATACCTTCGTCTTCTTTGTTGGATGGAATATGATAAATTGATTCGCAAGCCTCAATGCTATCAATGACTCCGGCCAGTTGTTTGCAGGGTACTGTAGTTACCAGTTCAACCTGATTATTTACCAGGTCTGTTACAATTTTTTCGTTTACCGACATGATCACTCCCTAAGAATTGTCAGCGGGGAGCGCTAGCATCTGGTAAACCAGCTTTAAATTCAAAATATATATTTTTTATAAAAACTAAAGATTTTCTTTAAAGATGTATTTCCTTTGGTATATTTTATACCCATTAAGAAATATATCTTGTTGTATGTTAAGTAAAAAATGCCGGATTAGTGTTTAGCACTGATAGCAGCTTCAGAACAAGGTAGTGGGAGGGTTCGCAGTTCAAATAATTTTCTGCGAACGCTGAGACTTTACACATTTGAATTGTTCCGGGATCAGATTGATCGATTGCGTGAGAAGAGCCATGTGACTTTACCCCCAATTGCTGAAGGGGATTCAAATGAGTGCTTTTTAAGTTTAACTTAGTGCAAAATCCACAGCCTTTTGGGCATGAATTGCTGTGGTATCAAGTAATTTTACTTCAGTATCAGCCTGCTGAACCAGCATGGTAATTTCAGTACAGCCCAGAATCACTGCTTCAGCGCCCTGAGCAGCCAGTTTAGCAATAATCCGCACGTATTCTGCTTTAGACCGGGCGTTAATTTCTCCACGGCAAAGCTCCTGATAAATTATCTCATGCACAATGCGACGATCATTATCATCCGGAGTTAATACTTCCAAACCGTAAGTGTCGCGTAAGCGGCCTTTATAGAAGTCCTGCTCCATGGTGAAGGCAGTACCGAGTAAACCTGCTTTTTTTATGCCGGAAGCGACCATAATTTCAGCAGTGGCATCTGCAATATGTAACAGAGGAATTGTGATAGCATCGGCAATTTCCGGTGCTATTTTGTGCATGGTATTGGTGCAGATCAACAGGCTATCTGCCCCGGCAGCCTCAATTTTCTGTGCTGCTGCACCGAGAATCTCAGCGGTGCCTGCCCAGTCCCCGGCATGCTGAAGCTTTTCGATAGGAGCAAAGTCTACACTGTACATGGCTATTTGGGCTGAGTGCAGGCCGCCCAGATGCTGGCGAATACCTTCATTAATATGCCGGTAGTAAAATAGTGTGCTCTCCCAGCTCATACCGCCTAATAAACCGATGGTTTTCATATTCAACTCTCGTCGCTCATCGCCATTTCCCGGTCGCGCTGCCGCTGTTTTTCCTGCCGCCACATAATCCATGCCGCCAGCAATACGCCGATGGCTACGGTTAAGATAATAATTGTAGCCAGCGCATTTACATCCGGTTTCAGGCCCAGCTTAATGCGCGAATAGATCAGGATGGGCAATGTGTTTGAGCCCGGCCCGGTGACAAAGCTGGCAATGACCAGATCATCCAGTGACAGGGTGAAGGCCAGTAGCCAGCCTGCCATCATGCCTGGCGCCAAAATTGGCAGGGTAATATCCCACAGTACACGAAATGGTTTTGCACCAAGATCTTGTGCTGCTTCTTCGACGGACTGATCCATGCCGGTGAGGCGCGACTGGATAATCACCGCGACATAGGCCATGGAAAAGGTAATATGAGCAATAGTGATGGTGGTAAAACCACGTTCCCCCGGCCAGCCCGTCAGTTCTGCCAGTGTGATAAACAACAGCAGCAAAGACAGGCCGGTAATTACTTCCGGCATAACCAGCGGTGCGGAAATCATTCCTGAAAATAAGGTGCGGCCTTTGAAACGACCGAAACGTACCATCGCCAGTGCCGCCAGTGTGCCGAGCAAAGTGGCAAAGGTGGCATTCACCAGCGCAATCTTCAGGCTCAGCATTACTGCTTCCCAGACTTCCGGGCTTTCAAACAGTACGCCATACCAGCGGGTGGAGAAACCGCCCCACAGAGAGACAATTTTGGAATGGTTAAAGGAATACAGGATGAGCAGAAAAATTGGTATATATAAGAATGCCAGCCCAAAACAAATGGCAGATATGACCCAGGTAGAGCGTTTGTTATGCATAATTTAACTCCTCAAACCTGCGTCGTGGCTTTGGATTGCATATGCTGGTATAGCATCATCGGTACAACCAGCAGAATGAGCAGGGCAACGGCTACTGCTGAGGCAACGGGCCAGTCATGATTGTTATTAAATTCACTGTAAAGAACTTTACCAATCATCAATGAGTTGCCACCGCCCAGTAAGTCGGGGATGACGTATTCACCGGTAGCGGGAATAAACACGAGCAGGCTACCGGCAATCACACCGGGCATGGTCATCGGCAGTGTGACCGTGAAAAAGGTCACCAGAGGTTTTGCCCCCAGGTCAGATGCTGCTTCCAACAGGCTCATGTCTAGCTTTTCAATATTGGCGTACAGCGGCAGAATCATAAAGGGCAGGTAGGAGTAAATAATACCGAGATACACGGCAAACGGCGTATATAACATCCGGATCGGCTCATCGATAATGCCCAGCCAGATAAAGAAATTATTCAAAGTGCCCTGATCAGCAAGAATCCCCATCCAGGCATAAACCCGCAATAAAAATGATGTCCAGAAGGGCAGAATGACCAGAATCAGCAGGATATTGCGGGTGGTCGGGGTGGAGCGCACAATGCCGTAAGCCATCGGATAGCCAATCAGCAAACAGATGAGAGTGCAGATAAAGGCAACTTTGATGGAATTCAGGTAAGTCTTGTAATACAGCTCGTCTTCCCACAGATAAGCATAATTATCGAACAGCAAACTCAGCTGTAATGCCCCGTCTTCCGTCCAGCTAATGAGTGATGAAAAAGGCGGGCTGGCGATAATCGACTCCGCTAAGCTGATTTTCATCACGATAAAAAACGGAACCAAAAAGAACAGCAGCAGCCAGAAGTAGGGCACAGCTACCACCAGGTTTTTCCACTGTGTCTGTATTTGGCGACCGAATCTTTGAAGCAGCGAAGCAGAATGTAGTGAGGT
>JBMZDK010000246.1:0-6502 GCA_049614265.1 Thiolinea sp. | reverse complement strand
GGGTTATGTGACATGAAATCGTTGTAAAGCACTTCGGCAATATCAGCCATCCCCATCGGCGCACCGGGATGACCTGAATTGGCCTGCTGCACAGCATCCATCGACAGAACACGAATCGCATTCGCCAACTCAAGGCGGGTAGTCATTGGGTAACTCCTGTAGTCTGTAAAACTAAAATCTGGGAATAATATCAAATCAGGTCTGTTGAGGACTGATTAAGTTGAGATTATTTTGTCAGGCGGCAAAAAAGCTTGCCTGTCAATCAAATCCATCCCATGATCAACCTGTCAAATACACGCATTTACAGCGACTGATGCAAAAAATACTTAATATACCGATCTGGTTTCTTGCCTTATTCAGCGGTGCAAAATCTTTCCGCGCCAACCCTGTCATCGGCAACCCGATACTCAATACCCTGGGACTACACGTTATCAGATTATTGCTGGCCCACGGCATAATGCGCCTGCGCATGGTAGTTCTGGGCTGGAAAGTTGCAGCAGAAGACCGCAAACACTACCAGCAACAGGGATATGTGCTGCGGGAAAACTTTCTGCCACCGGATTTTTTTGCACAACTGGAACAGGAAATACGCTCATATCGGGGCGAAATCAGGGAATGTGCACAGGGTGATACGCTGAACCATCGCACCCTGCTGGATCCCGATGCACTGGAAGCCCTCCCTGTCACCCGTCGACTAATGGCATTACCTGAGCTACGGCGGTTACTGCGATACACAGCAGGCCACCTGCGCATGCCGCTTTGTCATATTGAGCAATTACATAATGGGGCACGGGAAGACCATAATACTGATCCGCAAAAAGACCTGCACACTGATACCTTCCATCCAACGATGAAATTCTGGCTGTTTCTTGATGATGTCGATGAACAAAACGGGCCTTTCACTTATGTACCGGGTTCAAACCGCCTCACGCTGCGCCGATTATCTCACGAGTATCAGCTCAGTCGGATTGCGGCAAAACACAATGACACGTATACCGCACGCGGCTCATTCCGTTTTAGTGCTGCTGACAGAAAAAAACTGGGCTTAGCAGAACCCAAAGCCTTAAAAGTGAAAAAGAACACGCTGGTTATCGCCAATACTTTCGGCATCCACGGACGTGGCCGGGCAGAATCCGAAAGTACCCGCCTCGCCATCTGGGGCATGAGCCGGACAAATCCATTCTTGCCGTTTCCGGGCCTGGGGTTTGAATTCGCCAACCGAATCCAATACCAGATCCTGCAGTGGGCACGGCAGCGGGATGATGAACGGGCTACGAAACGCGGCATTAAATCTGCCTGGCATAAACTGGATTAAACCGCGCCAAACACTCTCACTTCTTCACTAAGTGGTCATACTTCAGAATTGGCTCCGGTTCCTGTGGTTTCTTCGGAGTGTACTTATGCACCATGGTTGTTTGTGTCGCTTGTGGCTTTGGCTCAAACACCTTGCGGTAATCATTCATATTTTCATTCAGCATGCGCCGCAGTTCCGTCGTGAAATATTCAATCGCCGGTTCACGATCCGCCTCATAAGTTTCCAGCTTCTCTGCCTGTACCGCTGTCGCAAATGCGCTGAAACGTGATGCTGCATACAGAAACGCCGAGCTAATCATAAACACATCCTGTTGCTCAGCATGTTTATTGGCGACACTAATAAATGAGTCGGCCATCTCGCGGTAGAGGCGGTTACGTTCTTCTTCAGTCATGGCGTTTTCACTCATCGGTACAACTACTCCTGCTGCTAATTCAGTTTTATGGCAATAAGCCGGCAAGACTAACACGAAATTAAGGATATCGTTTGCTCAGCGTAATCCCTGCACTATATGATAGCTGCCATGAAACCAGCCAGACAGAAAGTTAGCCTTTTCGTTGACGTACAAAATATCTATTACACTACCCGTCACGCCTTCAGTCGTAACTTCGATTACAACCGTTTCTGGGCACAGGCCACCAAAAACCGCGACGTTGTTCATGCCTATGCTTACGCTATTGACCGGGGCGACGAAAAGCAACGTCAGTTTCAGAATATCCTGCGTGGTATCGGCTTTGAGGTAAAACTCAAGCCTTTTATTCAGCGCCGTGATGGCTCGGCTAAAGGTGACTGGGATGTTGGTATTACTCTTGATGTTTTTGAATCAGCAGCAGAGACTGACATCGTTGTACTGGCATCAGGCGATGGTGATTTTGACCAATTGTTACACCGCTCAAGACAGCGCTATGATGTTGAAACCGAAGTTTATGGTGTACAGCAACTTACTGCTGCCTCACTGATTCAGGCCAGCAACCGTTTTATCCCGGTCACTGACGACCTTCTGCTATAGCCCTCCTGGCGCTGTAAACCTGTTATCGAGCATTCAGCCCGCTTCACTCAGGAAAAGGTATCCCGCCTGCTTTTTACTACAATAATCGGTGTGAATACTTCTGCGGAGCGAGGACATGCAACAGTATCTCCCCTTTGCTGCCGTCATGAGTGCGCTTGGCAATACACTGGATCAATGTAAATCAGGTACTTTTTTCATTGCAACCGATACCAATGCCTCAGCACGCTTTGGCATCAGTGAAGGTAAAATCAATCAATGCACCTTCAAACGCTTTCACGGCGAAGATGCATTAAAAACACTGTCTGACGTTAAATCAGCACGCTATTCCTTTGCTGAAAATGCCTGTTTCCCCTTTCGCTCCCGGGATAACGTTGATCATGTAACAGCTCTGGAATTACTGGGTATTGCCCTCCCCGGATTTAGTGAAAATTACCCGGTGAATGGTAGTGAGCCAATTCGTCTAAAAACGCCCCCTTCTCTACCCGCTATCCCAAAATATTCCTTTGAAGAAATTCACCGGCATGCCAAAGTTAAAAAACAGGTATATGATGGTCAGATTATCGAACTTGATGACTAAATCTGACGGCTGAATCTGACTTCTCATGCAATATGTCCACCACCCGCACGCCTACCGACCCGACTATGATCCTGCTAATTACTGGAATTCCACCCTTGAAATTCCCACTGGGGAGTGGCCGCCCCTCACCCATGATCTGCAAACCGAAGTCGCTGTTATTGGCGCTGGCTTTACCGGGCTAAACGCTGCGTTACAACTGGCTGAGGAACACCAAACCGAAGTCTGTATTCTGGATGCTGCCGGGGCTGGCTGGGGCGCATCAGGACGCAACGGGGGTTTTGTTTGCCTCGGTGGCTCCGCTCACGATCCAAATGCCCTGGTCAAACAACACGGACAGGATACCGCCCGCCATTATTTCCGCACACAACGCGACGCCATTGAGACGGTCGCGGATAATCTGACACGTTATTCTATTGATGCCGACCGTCACTCTGACGGTGAATGGCTTCTGGCAGGTAAGGCATCACATATCGACTACCTTAAAGCTCATTGCACCGAACTCAAGCAAGCGTACGGCACACAACCCACGTTCTACCCCAAAGCAGCACTGAAAGAGTTAGGCATGAATAGCCCGGTATTGCATGGAGCAACACATAATCCAGTCGGGTTTGCACTCAACCCGGCAAAATACAGCCAGGGACTTGCCCGGGCCGTTCTTAGCAAAGGCATCCGAATTTATGGCCATAGTCAGGTGCAACAGATCGCACAACAAAACGGGCATTTCATCCTGCATAGCAACGGTTGCACCATCACCGCTAAACGCCTGTTAATTGCCACCAACGGTTATACACCGGATCGCTGGGTAGATAGCCTTTCCAGCCGGATTATGCCTGTCTCAAGTAATATCCTGGTGACGGAGCCCATCAGTGAGGAGCTGCTGCAGGAACAGGGTTGGACTTCACACCAAATGAGCTACACCTCACAGAAACTGCTGAACTATTTCCGTTTAATGCCAAACGGGCGTATGTTGCTGGGCCTGCGCGGTAATGTGGAACAATCACCCGAAGCAATCGAAGCTGTGCGCGGAAGAGCAAGACGGCGGTTCGAGGCGATGTTTCCCACCTGGAAAAACGTAGAAACACCCTACTTCTGGTCAGGAGTGCTGGCAATGAGCCGACACTTAAATCCTTATATCGGGCCGGTACCCGGAATGAAAGGCGCTTATGCGTCGCTGGCTTATCATGGTAATGGCGTGGCAATGGGGAGTCATAGCGGACGATTAGTCGCCGATTTGATCGCCGGAACCCAAAAACCGGAGGAAATTCCGCTGATTATGCGTCAGGAATTGCCGGTGTTTCCGCTGGGGAAATCACGCCTGTGGTTGTTGCGCATGGCTTATTGGGCGGCGCGTGCCAAGGATCATTTTTCCTGAAGTTACGGCTAAATTCGCCTTCCAAAGCAATTCTGGTTTCCAAATACCCTGTTCAGGCTTAATTTATCTAAGCGCCTGTCGAAAAGCAGATGCATCCCCAAAAAAATTCCGGTATTCTTGCAGGCCATTTTAAGCACCACCGGTTAAGGTGGGATGCAGATCCATTCTGAGGAGCGTTGCGACGGGGCAATCCCGCCAGGCTCAGAACGGGTTTTAAAATGAAAAACGGAACGAGCAGGCAGGACATAAATCTTGCAGGCATTTAAGTCTGTGACTTAAACAGTAAACGGCGCTCAGTCATTATTAAATCATTTGTTAAAGGAGATTGATCATGACTGAGGCGTATTTGTTTACCTCCGAGTCTGTATCAGAAGGCCATCCAGATAAAATGTGCGATCAGATTTCTGACGCCGTTCTGGATGCGATCATCGCGAAAGACCCTCATGCCCGTGTTGCCTGTGAAACCTTAGTTAAGACCGGAATGGTCGTACTGGCCGGTGAAATCACCACAACCGCAGAAATTGACTACGAAAACCTGGTGCGTGGTGTCGTCAATGATATTGGCTACAACAACTCCGAAATTGGTTTCGATGGCAATACCTGCGCCGTCATTAACGCACTGGGCAAGCAGTCCCCGGACATCGCAATGGGCGTTGACCGCTCTAAAAGCGAAGAACAGGGCGCAGGTGACCAGGGCCTGATGTTTGGTTACGCCAGTAATGAAACTGACGTGTTAATGCCAGCGCCGATTAGCTACGCACACCGTCTGGTATTACGTCAGGCTGAGCTGCGTAAGAACGGCACATTGCCATGGTTGCGTCCGGACGCTAAATCACAGGTTACTTTCCGCTATGAAGACGGGAAGCCAACCAGTGTTGATGCCGTTGTCCTTTCCACCCAGCACGATCCGGACATTGCGCTGGATGACTTACGTACTGCAATCATGGAACAGGTTATCTTCCCGATTCTGGGCGGCGACCTGATGAGTGGCGATACTAAAGTTCATATCAACCCAACAGGCAACTTTGTTATCGGTGGCCCGGTCGGCGATGCTGGTTTGACCGGTCGCAAAATCATTGTTGATACCTATGGTGGTATGGCACGCCACGGTGGTGGCGCATTCTCTGGTAAAGACCCATCAAAAGTAGATCGTTCTGCGGCGTACGCTGGTCGTTATGTGGCAAAGAACATCGTTGCTGCTGGTCTGGCTGAGCGCTGTGAAATTCAGGTGTCTTACGCTATCGGTGTTGCTGAGCCAACGTCCATAAGCGTTGAAACCTTCGGCACTGAAACCATCGATCCGGCACGTATTACCCAGCTGGTACGCGAAAACTTTGACCTGCGTCCATACGGCATCACCAAGATGCTAAACCTGTTACAACCTATTTATCAGGGTACTGCCAGCTATGGTCACTTCGGTCGTGACGACCTGAACCTGCCATGGGAACAGACAGACAAGGCTGAAGCCCTGCGTACTGCAGCAGGCGCGTAAACAAAGAGATAAGCCACAAAACCAAGGTGGCTTCCAAGAACAGCGCCCGTCGCGACCGGAAGCCATTTTGAGATAGTCTTCAGGTTTACCCAACTCATATAAGGGTTGTATGTAAACCGGCCTGATCTTTGGCATGATTCTCCGCGCAGTTCACTAGGGTTGAAAATAAATCGCGACCTGCGTGGAAACCAAATTTTTACTGTTGAAATCGAAGATTTCAACGCTTGTGGGGTGTAAGCCCTGCATACACGACTTTGGATTTGAGGAGCGCTGCAACGGTTCATATATTACGAATCGCCAGGCTCAAATCTGAACTGATTTAAAACGGTGCTCGTTTCAATTGATCGGGAGATCTAAAAAATGAATGCTGTACTGAAAGAAGAGTTCAACGATTACATCGTTGCTGACATGAGCCTCGCTGAGTGGGGTCGTAAAGAGCTACGTATCGCTGAGTCCGAGATGCCGGGCCTGATGTCTATCCGTGAAAAGTATGCGGAAGAGCAGCCACTGAAAGGTGCACGTATCGCTGGCTCACTGCATATGACGATTCAGACCGCAATGCTGATCGAAACGCTGACTGCGCTGGGTGCAGAAGTACGTTGGGCGTCTTGTAATGTATTCTCCACACAGGATCACGCAGCAGCAGCTATTGCAGCTTCCGGCGTTCCTGTATTCGCGTTTAAAGGCGAGTCGCTGGCGGAATACTGGGACTTTACCCACAAAATCTTCGAATGGCATGA
>JBMZDK010000245.1:0-6512 GCA_049614265.1 Thiolinea sp. | reverse complement strand
TGTTGTACTCCTGTTCGGGTTACGCCTCCATACACCCCAATGTCACAACCTGAAAAAAATCATGTATCAGGCACCCTGTAATATTGTGCCGGTGTATGTGTGGATTAATGTAATGGGAATGAAAATTTCTCTTCCCAAACCATGGAAGCTTTTCACTTCCACAATTGCTAATTTAGTAAAACTGCATTTGTTGTTTGCTAAATTGGCGTGCGCTTTATACCATGATCCGCCTGTAAGTGCTACCGGAAAAAAGGACAGATGGATATTCAGCTAAAAACAGCAGAAGATATTGAGAAAATGCGGGTTGCGGGACGGCTTGCCGCCGAAGTACTCAACATGATTGGTGAGCATGTAAAGCCTGGTGTCACCACCAATCAGCTTAATCAAATCTGTCATGATTATATCGTCAATGAACAGGGCGCAATTCCGGCTCCTTTAAACTATGGCAGCCCACCCTTCCCAAAATCCATCTGCACTTCTGTGAATCACCAGATTTGCCATGGTATCCCCAGCGAAAAAGTGCTGAAGAAAGGCGACGCCCTCAATATTGACATTACTGTTATTAAAGATGGCTATCATGGTGATACCAGCAAAATGTTCCATGTTGGCAAACCGACAATCCCGGCCAAACGCCTGGCTGAAATTACCCAGAAATGCATGTACCTCGGCATCCAACAGGTACGCCCCGGAGCAACACTCGGCGATATTGGTCATGCTATTCAAACCTTCGCTGAAAAAAATCACTATTCCGTCGTGCGTGAATTTTGCGGACATGGTATCGGCACCACCTTTCATGAAGCGCCGCAAGTTCTTCACTACGGTAAACCCGGACAGGGTGAAGTACTGCAGGAAGGTATGATTTTCACCATCGAACCTATGATCAATCAGGGAAAACGGCATATAAAAATACTGCCGGATCAATGGACAGCGGTGACGAAAGACCACAAGCTTTCGGCACAGTGGGAACATACCGTATTAGTCACTGCCGATGGTTTTGATATTCTCACCCTGCGCGAGGAAGAAGAAGGCTGGCAGGATCGCTTGTGAGCAATGATGCTGAGCGTAACCTGCTGCTGAATACATACCGGGATATGCGTGATTCTCCCGGATTGTTACCTGCGGATTATGCTCAGTTTTTAAACACCGCCCGCCAGCAACTCGAGGATGAATTTAACGACGGACAAAACATCCGTGTGTTACTGCATTTGCACAGCGGGCTGATTGACCAGATTCTACGCGACCAGTGGCAACAACTGAGCGCCCTGAACCAACATGCGCTGATTGCTGTTGGTGGTTATGGACGCCGCGAATTACACCCGGCCTCAGATATCGACCTGCTGATTCTGCTTAACAACGAGCCGGACGATGCCTGTCGGGAACAAATGTCCACTCTGCTGACATTCCTCTGGGACATTGGCCTCGATGTGGGCCACAGCGTACGCACAATGGATGAATGCCTGCAGGCAGCACGTGATGATCTGACAGTCATCACCAATTTGCTGGAATCGCGTCATCTTGCCGGAAATCATGATTTATTTCAGCGCATGCGGACAGCAATCCACCCACAGAATATGTGGGGTAGCCAGCGCTTCTTTCTTGCCAAACTGGAAGAACAACACCGACGCTATGAGAAGTTTGGTGAAACGGCTCACCGGGTAGAACCTAATCTGAAAGAAGGTCGCGGTGGCTTACGCGACATCCACATGATCAGCTGGATTATCGAGCGCGAATATGGGCACTTGTCCTTATTTGAACTGTATGAACACCATATTTTAACGCAGAGCGAGTATGAAACGTTGCGCAAAGGCAGAGATTTTCTCTGGCAGATACGTTTTATTCTGCACAACCTGACAGGTCGTAAGGAAGACCGTTTGCTCTTCGATTATCAACACACGCTCGCACAACGCATGGGGTATGAACAGCCTAACCGTAATGATGCTGTAGAAGCGTTTATGCAGCGTTACTACAAAACCATTATGGAACTGGAACGCCTGACCGATGTGTTGCTGGGTGTTTTCCATCAGAACCTGAACGCTGATAGTCATCCGGTTCCTGAAATGGTCGGTGAGCACTACATCAGGCAAGGCGGCATGCTTGCGGTGAATTCACCGGATACCTTTGTTCAATATCCTACCGCATTGTTAGAGATTTTCCTGATTCTGCAAACCACACCGGGAGTCATCGGCCTGGCGCCCGACACTATACGCCTGATGCGACAACATCTGAGCCGGATTGACTCAGGTTTTCGTCAGCAGGCCTGGCACCGGCAAATTTTCATGCAGATGCTTAAACAGCCCGAAGGCGTAACCTTTATTTTCCGACTGATGAACCGCTACGGTGTATTAGCGGCTTACATTCCACCGTTTGCCAATGTTGTCGGGCGTATGCAGTATGACCTGTTTCATGCTTACACTGTCGATGAACATTCACTACTGGTGCTCAGCAACGTTCGCCGGCACAGTACACGTAAAGGCGCACTGGAAATCCCTCTGTGCGGTGAGATATTTAAAACCCTGCAAAAACCCGAAATTCTCTATCTGGCCGCCCTGTTCCATGATATTGCCAAGGGGCGCAAAGGTGATCATTCTGTTTTAGGGGCAGCCGATGCGATGGATTTTGCCCGTGAGCACGGCCTAAATCTGCATGATGCCGGGTTGGTCAGCTGGTTAGTACGTCATCATTTACTCATGAGCATTACCGCTCAGCGCAAAGATATCAGTGACCCCGCCATTATTCAGGCCTTCGCCAGCCAGGTTGTTGCGCAAAACCGCCTGGATTACCTGTACCTGCTGACCATTGCCGATATGAAAGGCACCAACCCTAAACTCTGGAACAGCTGGAAGCTATCGCTACTCACTGAGTTATACCATGGCACCCGTAATTTCTTGCGCAAACGCACTCCGCTCAGCGAGGAAACAGATTACCTGTTAATGCAAAAACGCAACGCAGCTCTGGAACAGCTGAATACAGATGGCTTTAGCCGTGCGGAATGCGAAGTATTATGGCAGGCGTTGGGTGATGATTATTTGTTACAACACTCGGTAGAAACTCTGTGCTGGCATGCCTGCCATATTCTCACGGCTTCTGCTAACACTTTGCCACTCATTGAAATGCGCGTCACCGTCTCTGGCAGCAGCAATGTTATTTTTGTCTACAGTGAAGACTATTCAGACCTTTTCACCCGCGTCATGTCTACGCTGGAGCAACTGAACCTCAATATTGTGCAATCCCGACTGGTGTCAATGGATGGTGATCGTCGTGACCTGTTCACCCTGCATGTCCTCGACCCCGGCAATAATCTGGTGACTGATCCTGATGATCAGCAATACATCGTTGATGTGATGCGCCGCAATCTGGCTGCAGACACTTTTAAACCAACACAACGCCGACAGCCACGCATCCTGCGTAATTTTGATATTCCCACCAAAATCAACTTCCGCCAGCGTGAAGATCGTAATCTGACGCTGATGGAGGTCAGCACGGGAGATATGCCCGGTTTGTTATGGCGCATTGGAGAGACGCTGGACCGGCTTGATATCAAAGTCCATAACGCCAAAATTGCTACTCTGGGTGAACAGGCAGAAGATATCTTCTTCATCACCACCCGTAGTGGTGAAATGGTTCAGTGTGAACAACTGCAGCAGCAGCTACGTGAAGAAATCACCGCTGCCGTCCAGACCTGATGCCATACTTGTCAATCCATCAGAAACTACTGATCCGGAATGAGCCATCCAAATCCAGCGGCAACACCAGTGTACTGAAACGCGCATTATTCGCAGCATTAAACATTCTCGCTCTGGCATTTGCATCTTCCACAAAATGATCTGCATACTCAGCGTTCAACACCGGTTTGCCCGCCATAATAAATGGCAATAAGGCCTCACACTCCTCATACTCATGGCATTGTTCATTTACTGCGAAATCAAAGTAATCGACCAGGTCATCAACCTGATCCAGGTCATTTTTCAACGCAATTGCCAGTCCGCGCTTATGCGCTTCATTAGCTAACATGCGGTTAAAAGCCAACTGATCATCAGCCGTTAAGTTGAACCCTGAGTTATTCGCATAACCATCAATATTATCCGGCTCTACACCATCACAACCTTTTGCCTGTGCTAAATCCAGTCTGCGCAGCATGACATCAACAACCGATTGGTCACGAATATCCAGCCAACGCTCACCTTCCCATTCATCCAGATTATTACCCAGTGCCTCCGCAGCAAAGTACTCAGCATCTTCCCGCCAGTCTTCATAAGTACCGCCGGAAAAATAACAAATAACAATCTTACCCTGCTTTTTCAGATCAGATATAACTTCAGCATCTGTATCAAACAGATCGATGTCATACAAATCAACGGCTGCTTCATACTTAAGCTCCCCCTGTAACTGCCATGTCCAGCTGACACCCACAGGAAGACGAAGCCATCCTCCCTGCTCCACTGGCTTTACATCCTTCTCCAGCTGCATATCATTACATCCTGTAACCATGAATAATAAACAGCTTATCAAAACACCACGCCCGATCATGACCGATAATCCCCTCATCTGTACCGCCCATCTTTATGCTGACATGTCGTAGTAAAAGCTACAATGCCCTGCAATTTCATTTATTCAGCAATACAATCAAAAGATTTTATTTTCACCGGAAAAAGGCAAAGCTCAGTTAATTCAGAAAAATAAACCACTCTGCCCAGATCATTTTTCAGCCCGATGTCTCGCATTACAGAACGCAGGCAATTCCGGACAAAAACATCTGCAAACTACGCGGTGAACCAGCTTCATGCTACCATCCCGCCGGTCATTTCAGAGGGTAAAATACTATGGCAGCAGCTCTGTCTATTAACGGCTTACAAAAAACATACGACAATGGGTTTGTCGCACTAAAAGGTATTGATCTTCAGGTTGAACAAGGGGATTTTTATGCACTGCTTGGTGCCAACGGAGCAGGAAAATCGACCACTATTGGCATTGTTTGTTCGCTGGTAAATAAATCAGCAGGACAGGTGCAAATCTTTGGCCACGATATAGACACCACACGTGAAATGGCTAAAGCGCAAATCGGCCTCGTACCGCAAGAATTCAACTTCAATGTTTTTGAGCCGGTACAGGAAATTATTGCGAATCAGGGAGGCTATTATGGCATCCCACGCCCGGAAGCAATGTTACGAACCGAACAGCTCCTGAAACAATTAGGACTATGGGACAAACGCAAGGAAATGGCGCAAAAATTGTCGGGCGGCATGAAGCGCAGACTCATGATTGCGCGGGCACTGATCCACAAACCACGGCTGCTGATACTCGATGAACCCACTGCCGGGGTAGATATCGAAATTCGGCGTTCAATGTGGCGCTTCCTTACTGAACTCAACAACAGTGGTACAACCATTATCCTGACTACCCACTATCTGGAGGAAGCGGAAAGCTTGTGTCGGAATATCGGTATCATTAAACAAGGTGAGCTGGTCGAGAACACCAGTATGAAAAAACTATTAAGCCGCCTTGATACTGAAAACTATGTGTTTGACCTGAAACACGAAACGGACAGTTTGCCACCAGCAGATGAACATTGTGAAATATCACTGCGCGACTCCAGCACCATCGACGTCTCTTTTCACAAAAACTGCTACTCCCTGAATCAGGTATTCAGTTACTTAAATGACAATAACCTTGAAATCAGCAGCATGCGCAATAAAACCAACCGGCTGGAACAATTGTTTATGGATATGGTGGAGAATAAATCATGAACCGACAGGAAATCTGGACAGCATACCGCACCATTGTTATTCGGGAAATTTTACGCTTCAGTCGTATCTGGGTACAAACCATCTTTCCACCGGTCATTACCACTGCCTTATACTTTGTGATTTTTGGTAACTTAATCGGGCCACAAATTGGTGAGATGGATGGTCACAAATACATGGATTTCATTGTCCCCGGACTGATTATGATGGCGGTAATCACCAACTCCTATTCCAATGTAGTCTCTTCATTTTACAGCAGTAAATATCAGGGCAATATTGAAGAAATGCTGGTGTCGCCAGTGCCTAACTGGGTCATTCTCGCCGGTTTTATCAGCGGAGGTATTGTGCGTGGACTCGCTGTTGGTATTGCAGTAACACTGATTTCAATGTTTTTCAGCGAGCTAAGCATCAGTCACTTTTTTGTTATGACAACAATCGTATTGCTCACTGCCACCCTGTTTTCGCTCGCCGGACTGATTAATGCGGTATATGCTAAAAGCTTTGATGACATTTCCATTATTCCCACCTTTGTACTGACACCGCTCACCTATCTTGGTGGGGTGTTTTATTCGATTTCAATGCTATCTGACTTCTGGCAAAACGTATCGCTACTGAACCCGGTACTATATATGGTGAATGGGTTTCGCTATGGAATCCTGGGCATTTCTGATATCCCAATCAGTATTAGCTATAGCATTATCCTCGTCTTCATTGTGCTGCTCGGAACATTCAGCATGTCATTATTAAATCGGGGCGTGGGTATTCGCAGTT
>JBMZDK010000244.1:0-6517 GCA_049614265.1 Thiolinea sp. | reverse complement strand
CCCGAGCTATGGCAGGTAAAATTTTCATCCAGACGCATGGATGCCAGATGAACGAGTACGACTCAGCAAAAATGCTCGATGTACTCAATGACAAAGACGGCATGGAACTGACCGATAATGCTGAAGAAGCGGATGTTTTATTGCTGAACACCTGCTCAATTCGTGAGAAAGCACAGGAAAAAGTCTTTTCGCAGATTGGGCGCTGGCGTCCACTGAAAGAAAAGAACCCCGATCTGATTATTGGTGTCGGTGGCTGTGTTGCCAGCCAGGAAGGCGAAGCATTACGCGAACGTGCACCGCTGGTGGATGTGGTGTTTGGCCCGCAAACGCTGCACCGCCTGCCGGAAATGATTGGTGAGGTGCGCGAAAAACACATTCCGATTGTTGATATCACCTTCCCGGAGATTGAAAAGTTCGACAATCTGCCGGAACCACGTGCTGATGGCCCAACAGCTTTTGTTTCAATTATGGAAGGCTGTAGTAAATATTGTACTTTCTGCGTCGTACCCTATACCCGTGGTGAAGAAATCTCACGCCCGTTTGATGATGTGATTGCTGAAGTGGTACAGCTGGCTGAACAGGGTGTACGCGAAGTTAACCTGCTGGGACAAAATGTAAACGGATACCGGGGTGAAATGCATGATGGCGAAATTGCTGACTTAGCCGTGTTAATTCAGTATGTCGCCGCCGTCGAGGGCATAGACCGCATCCGCTATACCACCTCACACCCCAATGAATTCAACGAAAATCTGATTCAGGCCTATGCCCACGTACCTGAACTGGTCAATCATTTACACCTGCCGGTACAGAGCGGCTCGGATCGTGTTCTTGCTGCGATGAAACGCAATCACATGGCACTCGAATATAAATCGAAAATCCGCAAGCTGCGTCAGATTCGCCCTGATATCAGCATGTCATCCGACTTCATTATCGGTTTCCCCGGTGAAACGGATAAGGACTTCGAAGACACGATGAAACTCATCGAAGACATTGGTTTTGACCACAGCTTCAGCTTTATCTACAGCGCCCGCCCTGGGACGCCTGCAGCCAGCATGGCGGATGAAACCGATATGGCAACAAAAAAAGCACGGCTGAAACGCTTGCAAAGCCGCATTCTGGAAATGGCCGGTGAAATCAGTCAGGGTATGATTGGCACGACACAACGCATCTTAGTCGAGCGCCCATCAAAGAAAGACCCCAACCAGATGGCTGGCCGCACTGAAAATAATCGCGTAGTTAATTTTGATGGCCAGGCTGAGTTGATTGGTAAATTTGTTGACATTGAAATCACTGAAGCCCTGCCTAATTCATTACGCGGTCATGTAATTGCTGTTGAAAGTGATGAGATCAATATGGAGATGTTGCCGGTTTAGGCAGCATCCACATGCAAAAACCATTACAACTTCCCGGCCTGACTGAATTTGTCATTCTGGTCGCTCTGCTCTCTTCACTCACTGCGTTAGCAATCGATGGCATGTTACCGGCCCTGCCGGAGATAGGTCGTGAGCTGGGCGTAAGCCATGACAACCAGCCACAGCTGGTTTTATCCGTCCTGTTTCTTGGCCTTGCACTGGGGCAGCTGTTTATTGGCCCGTTATCAGACAGCATGGGACGCAAACCGCTAATCTATGGCGGGCTGAGTTTGTTTGGGTTTGGTTGCCTGCTATCGATGTTCGCCACCGATTTCAACACCATGCTAATCGGCCGCTTCCTGCAGGGGCTTGGTGCAGCTTCACCACGCATTATCACCATGGCACTGGTACGCGACTGTTATCGTGGGCGGGAAATGGCGCGGATTATGTCGCTGACCCAGCTAATTTTTATTCTGGTGCCTATGCTGGCTCCGGCGCTGGGACAAGGTGTGATGTGGCTATCCGGCTGGCGGGCAATTTTCACCTCCTTTTTATTGCTGGCGGTAGGCATTGTGCTGTGGTTTGGCCTGCGCATGCCTGAGACATTACCGGAAGACAAACGTACTAAACTGACCTGGAGCGGGCAGCTGCTGGCAATTCGCAGCGTCATGAGCCACCGTCAGACTATTGGCTACACAGTGATGACCGGTTTTGTTTTTGCTGCTTTTCTGGGCTACCTCAACTCATCACAACAAATCCTTCAGCAACAATATCAACTCGGCCCACAGTTTCCGCTCTATTTTGCATTATTAGCCTTTGCTATCGGAGCAGCGGGTTTTGCCAATGCCAAGCTGGTGCTGAAGTACGGTATGAAACGACTGGTTACCATCGCGATTGTAACAACCATTATTCTGGCAGCAGGCTTTATTCTGATCGCTCTGCTGTATCAGGGTCATCCGCCATTCTGGTGGTTTATTGCTTATGTGGCACTGACCTTCGTTGGCATAGGCATTCTGTTTGGCAACCTGAATGCACTGGCGATGGAACCGCTGGAAATCCACGCCGGGATGGGCGCTTCGATTATTGGCTCGCTATCGACCTTTATGTCGATTCCGCTGGGGACAATGGTTGGGTTGTGGTATGACGAAACCGTAATTCCGCTGGTCACCGGCTTTTTAGTATTTGGTTTGCTGGCTTATCTTACGATGTGGCTAACTGAGCGTTCCGAAAAACAACAATAATGGCGACTAAAATGGTGAATAAAAATGGCGATTAAACCGACGATTTATAAAGCACGCATCTCGCTGTCTGATTTGGAGCGTAATTATTACGACGCGCTCAACCTGACGATTGCACAACACCCCTCAGAAACATTGGAACGGATGATGGTGCGGATTCTGGCTTACTGCATTAATGCGCAGGAAGGCATTGAGCTAACCAAAGGGCTGGAAGATGTGGAAGAACCGGCTCTGTGGGTGCGTACCATGGATGAACAAACTACGCTTTGGATTGACCTGGGCGAGCCAACACCGGAACGGGTGAAAAAATCCACTAACCGAGCCAAAGCAGTGCGGGTTTATAGCTTTAACAGCAAGTCCGATGTTTGGTGGTCGCAGGGTGAGAACAAATTCCAACGCTTGAATGCTTCTTTTTACCGGCTGCCGTGGGAAAGCGTGGCGGCTTTGGGGAAATTAGCAGCGCGTACTATGGATTTATCGATCACGATTACCGGGGACTCGGCTTATGTCGCCGGGGATAGTGGTGAGGTCGAAATTGCGTGGGTGACCTTGCAGGAAAAATAGTCAGGCAAACTCAGCCCCACTAAACTCCACCAGATGATTAACACTGTCCGGTAACTTTTCGGTACTGAACAACACCAGCTTCTGCCCTGCCCGCGTCATCGCCACATACAACTTACGAATCGACTCGCGATAAGCCAGCTCGCGTTCTTCCGTATTCAGATCCAGGCTGCGCGCCCGATTCAGCAAAGCACCAACACCCAATACAAAAGTCACACCCGCCTCCATCCCGGTGCAGCTATTGATATTCATCAACCGGATTTTATCGCCTAACTGCTGAATATCCTGCGGATCATTGCAATTCACTACAGTATGCCGCCCCAACTTCTGTTCAATCAGCGCTTTCAGCGTCCACGGACTATAGCTCTCACTGCATAAGACCAACATCTGCTGCATCGGAATTTCATCATTGATAACACACTGTTTCAGTTCATTGAGAAAACGCTGCTGTTCGTCCTGCGGCGCGGTACTATAAACCACCTGTGGCGGGCTGCCGCGTTCCATGCGGGCTAAATCCGGTTTAACGAAATCCTCAGCATTCTCATCCATAAATTCCAGCAGCGTATTCGCCGCCAGCATAATCTCGTAGGTGGTGCGATAAGAATAACTCAGCTTCTTGGTACGCCCCCGCACATTAAAACCCACGCTTTTCCAGCTCAGCCGACTTTTCAGAAAGCCCTGATTCGGGTCAGCACAGATAAAAATACTGCCGCCTTCACTCAGCGACTGACGCACCAACTGTAGCCAGGACGGGGCAAAAAATTGTGCCTCATCAACCAGAACATGGTCATACTTCTGTAATGCCGCAGCCTGTTCGGTGAGCGCTAACTGACGAATATAATGGCTGGGCAAATAACCCTGTGTAGCGGACATTGCTTTGACTGCGAGTTCATATAAAGCCCACACATCCATGCGCTGGTTTTTCTGCAAAGCAAAACCACGCCCATGGCGCTCGTAGCCAAGATAAGTCTGCCGGTCTGCAATCAGGTATTCGTCGATATATTCAATCTCATCCCACAGTTGTGCATCTGTGAGCCTGAGCCGGGCACGTTGTTCACGCCCCTGATACAACACACGTTCCTTAAACGGCTTTAAATCTTTCTCGCTAAACAGCGGTTTGACACCGCCTGTTACCCGCCGTTGCTGCGCCAGTGCAAAGGCATGGAAAGTCCGGATGGTCAGATTATCCGGCTTACCGCCCAGCCATTGATCAATGCGGTACTGAATATCCGCTGTTACCGGCTTGTTATGAATGATCAACAGAACACGCTTATGCGGGTATTTTTTACAGAACAACAGCGCACGATTAATCAAAATCAGCGTCTTTCCACTACCCGCCACGCCATTAATCAGTCGCACCGAAAAATCTTCCGGTAAACCCCGCGTCGCCTCTGCCTCATCCAGCATATCGAAACGGGTCGCCAGTTCCTGGTCGTAATCCAGAAAAAAGCGCTGTAATGCTGCTGAATTATCATGCTCCAGTGCCGTCCGCCGCGTAGTACAGCGTGCATGAATCGCCGTTTCCGCAAACAGCGTCTTCTTCATACGACTATGTTGTTCACTGGAGACTTCAGTGAGGTAGTTATAAATATAAGCCAGCCCATCACTGAAAAATTTCTTCTGTTCGATCACCACAATTTCAGCAGGTACCGCCTTATCCGGCGCAAATAAAGCAGGCTGCTTATCCGTCACCGCTAAATATTTAACGGCCTGAAAATTCATCCCAACCAGGGCGACGTTAAAATCGATAAAACGCTGCAATTCCTCCTGAGTTGGCTGACTTTTATGCCACCCGAGCAACACCCAACTATGCTGTGGCCCTTCAATTACCAGTGGCGCAATACGCAATTGATCGAATAAGGGTTCACGAATAAAGAAGTCATCGCTGAGCTGTTTCAGCACCTTTTTAAAATGCCGCCGCACTGTGCGGTCTAAACCACTGAGCGAGTCCATATGCGCCATTATTCAGCCTCTAACACAGGTGCGTGCCACGCTGCCGCCAATAGCGAGCGATAATCAGAAATCTGGCGCAATAACACCGCATCATCACAGTCAAATACAAACCCTTTATCCAGCACCGGGCCAAATACAATCAGCTTCGTTTGCGGGCGGGTAATTGCCACATTGAGGCGCTGCGCCTGAAAAAAGAAAGCTGCAATCGCCGTTAAGTATTGCGGGTCAGTGGCACACAGCGAAAGAATAATCATCTCACGTTCCTGCCCCTGCATACGCTCCACAGTATCGGTCACAATCTCTCGCCGCCCCGCTATATTCCTCCGCGCAAATTCAGTTTTCAGTGCTTTGGCATGACTGCGAAACGGCGTCACCACGCCAATATCTGCCGCTTTTAAACCCGCCGCCACGGCCTGCTCAACAATAGCGCCAACCTGTTGCGCTTCGACCCGATTCACCTGACGGGTGTTCACGCCCGGACTACGGATAAACACCAGCGGATGCGCCTCAGACAAAATATCCACATACCGCTGTGGCACACGCAGCAGGGAAAACTGCCGCGCCGCATTTGGCCCAACGGACACCAACCTGCCACTGTAATAATGCGCACTCGGCCAACGGGCCAAAGCCTGGCACATGCGATAGGTTTGCGTCAGCATCACCGATGAATCTGGTTGTGCCGCCACCAGTCGTCCAAACACCGAATGCTCCGCCAACACGGGTGCAGACAACACCACCGGCGGCAATTGCTGATGATCCCCCACAAACACAAAGCGCTTCGCCTTACGCATCGCCATTAGCGCCAGCGGTACCGTCACCTGACTCGCCTCATCAAAAATCACGGTATCAAACTGAAAATTCTCCAGCCGTGAACTACAGGTCGCAAACGGCGTTGCGCCAATGACATAACCACCATCAGGCTGCTCACGCCACTGATTGCCGTATTCGACATGCGGCACCTCGCTATCCAAACCCTTCAGGCAGCCATGCGCCCCGACTTTTACTAACGGCACACCCGTCGCAGCAACTTTATTGAGCGCATTATTAATCGCCATGTGCGTATGTGAAGTCAGCAGCACACGATGCCCCTCTGCCACCAGCTGCTGCGCAATCAAGCTAATCACGCGGGTTTTACCGGTGCCGGGTGGCCCCTGAATACAGGCCAGGTATTGCGCCGCCACGCCTTTACCAACGGCGTCTATCTGCTGCTCATTACAACCGGCCTCCTCCGCCATATCCGCCGCATCGTCGTAGTTATCTTCGAAAATATAACTGGCGTTAAGCTGTCCAGCTAATAATGGCAATACCACCTCGCGCCCAATCACAGACTCAGCGATGTCATCCAGCGCCTTATCGTAAAACGGTTTCAAATCCATCGTATCGGGATCGGCATAGCAACCCGCACTGATTTCC
>JBMZDK010000243.1:0-6557 GCA_049614265.1 Thiolinea sp. | reverse complement strand
AAACGCTGACAGGTTGATCAATATCTAATTTAAACGCATACTGGCCGGAAGTGTTAACTTTTATACGTAAAATTCTCAATTATACTAATAGCTATGTAAGTGCGCCCTCCCCCAACACAACGGAGCCGAACTTCACAGCAAAACAAACCTTAAGCAGCATGGCAGACATAATCTGCGGAAAGTAATCTGAGCGATGGGATAACAGATGACTTTCGCATGCTTACTTTAAACGGATTATCCGAGGTGGATTTAATGCGCTTTACAAATGGGCTGATATGTTTTTCTATTGTTATATTATTAACCGCCTGCGGTGGTAAAAATAACGGCAGCAATGATGGTGGTGACGGCGATGGAGATAACACCTCAGAAGAAACTCCGGGCATCGGCAAACTGCTAATTAATGACTCTCAGGCTGATCCGGTACGAAAACTTGCACTGCGCAATATTCCCTACACAACCGCTCCGACGGACGTTGCTCAGCGTAATGGCCGCACTAATGCGGAAGGGGAATATGAATACCTGGACGCAGAAAGTGTAACCTTCACCATTCTGGATAAGGGCTTCGGCCCAACACCTGCTAAAGCTGTTGTCACGCCGACAGAGCTGGCTGCCAGCTATTGTGACGGCAGCGATAATGAAAACAGCTGCCGTTACAATGTCAGCAAAAACCTGCAACGCACTCTGATGAGTATTGATGCCGATAATGCACTGGATAATGGCATTACGCCTTATGACGGACTCACTGAATTTCCGGCAGAGCTAAATTCTTCTATCGACACCTATGAACTGGCACTGGCAAAAAAGCTGGCGGTTGATGGCCGGCAATCCGCTGCAGTATTTAAACCTTCTCTGGGTATCAACCTCGAAGAACCTCAACCGGAAGCTGATGATGTTGGCGGGCAACCCATTCCCTTTGCGGACATCTTCCGTATTGGCCGCCCGTTCCCGGAGTACTCCTGTAGTGAGATAGTTTATGACGAACATGGCTGGCCGAAAGAGATTCCGGAAAGCTGTAATGATGAAGAACACCCGGTTCTGCACGTACCCAGTTACGCTACTACGCTGATTTCACGCTATGTGCCTTTCGGCACCTTGCCAACCGGTAAATACACGGTGTTATATGAAGGCAGCGGCAATATTCAATACTCCGGCATCGGCAGCAAACTGGTCAGCGAAAGCGCTCAGGGACGCGATATTATTGAAATCACCCCGGATTTATTGAAAACCCGTGCCGGTGCTGGCCTGCGGGTGCAGATCAAAGATATTACCGCCGGTGATCATATCCGTAATATACGCATCATCATGCCCGGCGGGATTTGCGAAGGTAATCCCTTCTTACGGGTGGAAGGTGAAGATGAATGCCCCGCCGGAACCTACCGCAGTTTCGTTGCCAGCTATGAACAGGATCGAAACGCTATTATCTTCAACCCGCAGTTCATGCGTTTCCTGAAAGACTTTAAAGTCATTCGCACCATGAACTTCATGAAGGCCAGTCCACGGAATCCCTGCTACAAATTTACCGATGACGAGTACTTCGAATGCCTGCTGCAGGAATTCAACTGGGATCAGCGTGCCAAAATGGATGACGCCATGTGGGGAGGCTCCTTCCGCACTGATCTGGTGGATCGCGCCAATCGTGGTGTACCGCTGGAAGTGACTGTCGCACTGGCAAATCAGCTTCAACGCGACCCATGGTTTAATCTGCCACATAATGCTACCGACGATTACGTGGAGAAATACGCCGCCTATGTTCGCGATAATCTCGACAGCAAACTAAAAGCACACATTGAATACACCAATGAACCCTGGAACGGGCCGTTCTGGGCCAATCCCTATACCATCGCCAAAGGCAAAGAGCGTGAACTGGATGACCGTGACTACTGGGCCGGTTTGTATTATTACACGGAACGCTCCGTGGAAATTTTCAATATCTGGCAAACTGTCTGGGGTGGTACTGACCGCTTAGTCCGTATTATCAACACCCAGCACAATGGCGGTGAATTTGCTTCACGCAATATGCTGAAACACAAAGGGGCTTACCAAACCATTGATGCCTTAGCCAGCGGCCCCTACTTTTTTGGCTGCTGGAATCGTGCCAGTACCCGCTGCCAGGACGAAGAAGCGATCCCTATGGTTTTGAAAGACATAACGTCAGTAGACGATATCTTCGACATACTTGATGATCCGGACAACCCTTATGGTATGGACAGCACCAAAAACTATGTGAAGTTACAAGCCGAAGTCGCTAAGGAATACGATGTCGACCTGTATGCTTATGAAGGCGGGCAACATCTAACCGTGACCTGGGGTGATGCTGATGTCGCAACAGAACGTAAACACAAGATACTTGACCTGTTCCGGGCAGCTAATCGTGACTCACGCATGGCCAATCGCTACAGTCACCTGTTAAATGGCTGGAAAGAAAACGGAGGTAAGTTATTTGCACTTTATACTATGCCTCAGACTTACCATACTTTTGGCAGCTTCGGTATTAAAGAACACCTCGCTCAGCCACGCCAGAATGCACCCAAGTATGATATGAGCATGCAGTTTCAGGAACAGCAGGGACATTGCTGGTGGGAAGGTTGCGAATAAAACACCGGATATGAAGAGAACGGGTGAGCAGCAGCTATTATTGCTGCTCACCGTGTGATGTTAATCGCCAGTCAGAATTCCAACAGGAACTGAAGCCTGCATAAAGGTTATTGAATCCGCCATTCCGCCGGATTTACCCGAAAATACCCCCGTAACTGCTCAAACAATGCCGGATGACGTTGCGCCAGTTCCTTCGGGCGCTCAAAGAACACCTCGGTCACCACTGCAAAAAACTCAGCTGGTTCTGTGGCACCATAATAATCCAGCAGCGTCTCGTCACCCTGGTATGCCGCACGCTGTAAGTCCTCAAACTCCGCCGTCAGTACTCTGGCCCAGCGCTTGTAACCTGCAGCACTTCCCAGCACTGGTGCCCCATTCGTCGCCCCCGATTCATGATCCAGTTGGTGGGCAAATTCGTGCAGCGCCACATTGCTGCCATCACCGGCATCACGGCTACCACGAATGACATCTTCCCAGGATAAGATCACCTTGCCATTATCCCAGGATTCCCCTAAAAGGCTGTGTTTTCGTACTGCAGCCAAACCTGTCTCATCCAGCGCATCACGCTGCACCAAAAACGCTTCGGGGTAAACCAGAATATACCTCAGACCGGGATAGACACTGGTTTTCCGGTTCAGAATTAACAGGCAGGCACAGGCGGCAATGGTGACCCGCATTTCATCTGTCAACTCCAGTCCGGCACACCCGGTAAAGTGTTTCTCATGAATAAACTGCTTAATCCGTTGCTTAAGCTGCAGTTGCAGATCAGTTGGCATATGGCGATAGACCGGAACATTGCGAACCAGAATCCTGCGCCACTCTGTCGGAAACGGCTCCGCCAGTGCCTTACGCAAACGGTAATAGGGCCAGATAAAATAAATTGCCGCCGCAAACACCAGCAATAAAATAAATAACAAAGACAAATCAGGCATCGCATATTCCATAAACACGCATGCCAATAGTTACCGGTTTTATTGTGGTTCAGAACTCACCTTTAAACAGATTCGTCCGGGAACAATAATTTGCCATGCTGGTAAGAGGCGACTAGGCGCCATATCTCTATAAGATTCTTACGATTACGGGCAATTTCAAGAGCAAGCCACTAATTACTCTTTTTATTCAAGCCTGCTTTCACCGTGCAGGTTTGAATGAAAGCGGTCAGATAATCACTTGTCCGACCACACTGCCAGCTCATTACCATGTGGGTCAGTGAATTGAAAACGACGTCCTCCCGGAAAAGAGAAAATCTCCATAACCACTTCACCACCATTAGCAATCACATCATTTTGCACTGCCTCCAGGTCTTCGGCATAGAAAATTACCAGCGCGGCACCATTCGCCGTGGAAGACTTAATATCGGTACGATAAAACCCACCATCCATAGTGCCATCATTAAAAGCCCGGTATTCCGGCCCATAATCCGTAAACGTCCAGCCAAAGGTTTTTTCATAAAAACGCTGCACAGCATCAAAATCAGCTGCAGGCAACTCAATATAATCAATTTTTCGATCAAGCGGCATTTTTATCTATCCCATAAGAAAAACATTTTCCAATCAGAAATACATCCAGAGTAAGGTTTACATTAGCATCATATTCTGCTTGCCAACACCCCAACCCTCTATTACATTCTCGCGCTGAGAAACCGATTCAACCCGGAAGTCTCTGACTTCCGCAGCAAACACCAAAGGAAGCAAACCATGTCAGCAATCGTACTCGACGGTAAAGCACTGTCAAAGCATATGGAAGCCGAACTGGCTCCACGTGTGGAAAAACTGAAAACCAAACTCAACGGTGAAACTCCAATCCTCGCCACTATTCTGGTTGGCGACGATCCTTCTTCAGCAACTTACGTCAAAATGAAAGGCAATGCCTGTAAACGCGTTGGCATGGATTCAATCAAAGTGGTATTAGGCAACGATACCACAACTGAAGAATTGCAGGCAGAAATCGACAAGCTGAATAACAACCCGCTGGTACACGGCATTCTGTTACAACACCCCGTTCCCTCGCAAATTGATGAGCGCGTGTGTTTTGACCGTATCGCACTGGAGAAAGACGTAGATGGCGTGACCTCATTAGGTTTTGGGCGGATGGCCATGCAGGAAGAAGCTTATGGCTCAGCCACACCACAGGGCATTATGTCTTTACTTGAGCACTACGAAATCCCGTTGAGCGGTAAAAATGCCGTTGTTGTGGGACGTAGCGCGATTCTGGGTAAGCCCATGGCCATGATGCTGCTGAATGCCAATGCGACTGTCACCGTTTGTCACTCACGCACACAGGATCTGGCTGACATTATTAGTCGTGCCGATATTATCGTTGGTGCACTGGGCAGACCTGAGTTCATTAAAGCTGAATGGATCAAAGACGGCGCTGTTGTCGTCGATGCCGGTTACCACAATACCGATAAGGGTGGTGTTGGTGATATTGAGCTGGAGCCATTGAAAGAACGTTGCGCGGCTTACACGCCGGTACCGGGTGGTGTTGGCCCAATGACGATTGCGACACTGATTCGCCAAACAGTTGAAGCAGCGGAAAAATCTGTATAATTAAGCGTGACTCCCGGGCAGTTGAGGAAAACTCATTGCCCGGGTTTATTTTATTACACACAGGAACCCACAATGTTTGCCAATCTCCCTGTCCCGGCTGAGGACAAAATTCTCGGTTTAATGCGTCGCTTCCGTGAAGATCCGCGTGACAATAAAATGGATCTCAGTGTTGGTGTCTATGCTGACGAAAAAGGCCAGACCATTATTCTTGATGTTGTCAAAGAGGCGGAGAAACGCCTGCTGGCGAAACAGACCACCAAAACCTATGTTGGTCTGGCGGGAGATCCAACCTTTAACCGGGCAATGCAGGAAATTGTATTTGGCGAAGGTAGCTCAGAGCAGCTGATTCGTGGTGTACAGGCACCCGGTGGTAGCGGCTCACTGCGGCTGATTGCGGAATTATTGGGACGCCATCGTCCGGATTCTCATATCTGGCTCAGTACACCTACCTGGCCTAATCATCAGGCACTGTTAAATACTGCCGAAATGCCGGTCAGCCATTATCCTTACTTTGACCCTGAGACCAAGTCGGTTGATTTCGCGGCCATGAAAGCCACACTCAGCCAGTTAGGACCAAATGATGTGGTGATTCTCCATGGCTGCTGCCACAACCCGACCGGTGCCAACCTGACCAAAGCCCAGTGGGATGAAGTTGCGCAAATTGCACACGACACCGGCTTTTTCCCGTTTGTTGACCTTGCCTATCAAGGCTTTGGTGACAACCTGGAAGAGGATGCCTACGGTACACGCAAACTGGCTGACACCGTTGCCGAAATGGCTGTCGCCGTTTCGTGCTCAAAGAACTTTGGTATCTACCGCGAACGGGTGGGCTGTGCCCTGATTAAAGCCGGTAGCGAACAGGATGCTGATGTTACCTTCAAACAACTGCAATCTATTGGCCGCAGTATTTATTCTATGCCACCGGATCACGGAGCCGCCGTCGTCAGTATCATCTGGCATGACCCTGAACTGCGCCAGCGCTGGTTTGATGAGTTAAATGCAATTACTGCGCGTATGCTCAACCTGCGACAGTCACTGGCCGACAACCTGCGCGCGAAGCTGGGCACTGACCAGTTCGACTTTCTTGCCGAGCACCGTGGCATGTTTTCCTTATTAGGCATTACGGCTGAACAAGTAGAAGCACTGCGGGAAAAGCATGGTATCTATATCGTCGGTGACGGGCGAATGAATATCGCCGGTTTACAGGAAGAACGTGTTGAGGAATTTGCTGCCGCACTGGCAGATGTGATTAGCTAAAACATATCCGGGTTCGGGCAGTAAACCTGCCCGAACCCAAATTCGAAGCCATTCTGCTCAACCCCAATTGACAGCGCTTAATAGCTCGTAAAGCAGCAACTAAACGGAACGAATCGGAATATACCTTTCCGGGTTTACGGCTGGCGCTATTTCCGG
>JBMZDK010000242.1:0-6562 GCA_049614265.1 Thiolinea sp. | reverse complement strand
GCAACTTTGTTGCTAATCAGAAAAGAGACTGTAAACCCAGCTGCTTTAACTGTGAGGCATCAAACGCCGGGTGATCTGTTAGCATCCGTCCGCGAGATGTTGCCACTGTTTGTGCGAATGGCATCGACTACCGCCCATTTATCCTGTTGTGTGGCAAATTTGTAACCATAAGAGGCGTCATGTTCAGCTGCGAGGGGTAATTTACCCTGTGATCATTCATGTAATGGGTGTAGGTGATGAGCCAGCCAAAATCTAAAGCTTAGTTATCCAATAACCACTCCGGCAAACCTTTAGCAGCAGTCCCACTAACTGCCACCTCAGCACAATCCCGCAACCCACCAAACCTAACCTCCCTACCTGACAACCCCGGCGCATAATGCGCATATTTCCCTGAGTTCGTCATCAGCACCTTAGCCTCCGGCGGAAAAACCGGCTCAGAAATCGAACACCAGCAAAGATCCTGCACCACCTGTACACCCGCTTGTTTAAGCTGCGTTAGCAATCCTTCAGCCTCAGCTGTCGCCCGTGTTGCACGACTCAGCGTAATAATCACCGAGACATCCGGATGACACTGCCGCCCTTCCATCAAAGCAGCAAAAGCCCGCATCTCATCAAGCGAAAAATGCGGACTCCCCAACGCTACCAGGTCAATTTTCTCCGGCCCGGCATTAAATGTCCGCCACGCCTGTACAAAATCGGCATGTCCTAGCTTCACGTGCTTAGCGCCCGCTTTAGCCGGAAGATCACCCTCCGGTGTCACCCCGGAAATATGCAGCATCGGTGCAGCTGAAGTCGTGCCAAACGCTGCACAAATCGCCCGCAAATCATCTTCACTCAACGGCGTACCTTCCAAGCCTGTCAGCAGAGGAATACAGTCTGGAGCCAGCCGCCCCGCCAACCAGCCCAACATCGGCCAAACCGCATCATCATGACCTTTGGGTAGTGCAACCTCAATCTCCAGCGCTGCCCGCCGATTCTCTTTAAGGTACACTCCCGACAACGGCGCTCGTCCGGTTAGCGCAATAAACAAATCCAGAAAGTCCGGGTGTTTCACCGTCCGCGCGCCCAGCACGCTATTCGCATAAATCACCGCATTGGATTCTGACCAGCCGATATCTTCCCCCAAAGCCGGTTTATCTGCTGCCTGATAAGGTGCACAGGTGAAACTGGGTTGCGCGCCCATACGTACGTAGGCATCGGCAAGCTGGCTGGCGGGTAGCCCAAAATCAGCGGGTGTGCCCTGGCTGCGCCAATGGTCATGATCAACGGAAATGGCGTTCATGGTTGTCGGGATGCAGGTTTCGGCTCCCATATCTGCCATCTTTTGTGCAAATATCAGGTTTGCCGGGCTGGCATAGATACAGCCGTCAATATGTGCGCGTGTCACATCCGTCAGCCGCTCGGCTCCCTGTGCGGCAGCCATGGTGCAAAGTGATTCCATCGCCAGCTTAACCGCCGGGCCATGTTCTCCTGCCAGCATCGCTCTGTCATCCGCTGTCAACGTTAAACTTGATGCGGACAGCTGTGTCAGAGGCAGCGACATGCCTTCCGTCCGCAACTCAGTGCCATCAATTTCAGCCCACTCCTGATTTGCCAACTGTTCATAATCACTGGCTGCTAATCTTGCTACAGCAATCGGGCGGGCAAACATCTGCGTCGCGATCATTGCACCCAGCGTCAGCACATCTTCACTTTCCCGGAAGATAAGTGCGGCGGGTGCATGTCCGTTCAATGCCAGTTCTAACAGCACGCCACTGCCGGAACATGAGCCGCGGCTGGTTGGCATTAACACAATGCGTCCAGCCAGCGATGCGCCGTGTTGCGGGTGGTAAGCATCAATAACGGTTCCCGTTGTGGCATCAACACCGCCCCAGAAGCTTAAGCCTTCGGTACAGACTAAAACAGAGCCTTTGGCGGGCGCAGCAACAATTAATTCCGGCATGATATTTCCTTTGTGCTCAGAGGGTGTTCGATCTGCTGATGTGATAAGTGGTTATTAGTCTGATTCCACGGCAGCTGTAAAGGCTTTGACTTCTTCCAGCAATATTGAAGAGCGTGCATCCAGTACTCCCGGTAATGCCAGGATGGAATGTTCAATAAACCGGCCATAGCTTTCCAGATCGGTGGCGACAATATCCAGCATGAAGTCAACGGTGCCGGAAAGCTTGTAACAGGATTGTACCTGCGGGTTGTCACGCATTGCCTGCCGGAAATCCTGTGCCAGCTTCACGTTATGGCGTTCTACTTTGACTTCAACGAATGCGCGTACCTCAAAACCAAGTTTCTTATTGTCCAGTGTGGCGCTGAAATGTTTAATAGCTCCGTTTTTCTGCAGCTGTTGAACCCGACGTTGTACTGCGGAGGCAGACAGGTTGACCTGTTCCCCTAACTCGATCCAGCTAAGGCGACTGTTTTGAGTGAGCGCGCGCAGAATGTGTTTATCATATTGATCCATGCTTGCAGGATACCAGCGTTTATCTGTAAAAAATAACAATATCCTGCGCTATTCCTGCTCCTGTGGGGTGAATCTGCAGTCTCCTCTCACAGCTCCCACTGTAAAATAATCAAATAAATAATCTTATTAGCGAGGCCGGAAATGTCACACCTTAGAAAAATTGATCATGTTACTTACGCTTGCGCGCCCGGCACTATTGAGAAATGGGCATGGTTTCATATTGAAGTGGAAGGCGGCACATTGATTAAGCGCATTGATGATGTGCGCCCGGATGATCCGGATAGCAGTATGAAAATCTGGTGCATTGATTACGGTGATTTTGGTATTGCGTTGGTAGAAGGTATTGATCGTGCGGGCAAGTCACAAGTGAATGATTTTGTTGACCGGCACGGTGATCATTCCTGTCAGCATGTCGCTTATGATTGCCACAACCTGGAAGCATTTCAGGCGCATATGAAATCAATGGGTGGGCATCCGCGTGGCGAAACATTGGTGCGGAATGATGGCTTCGGCATTCTGAAACAGATGTTTGCCAGGGGTTATGCATCGGGACATGCGGGTGAAGCGACTTTTCCTGAATATTGCCAGCGGCCACGCAATGCAGCGGAAGAACGTGAAGTGAATATCACTTTCTCTAATGAAGCAGGTGAAGGATTCTATAAACAGGTACAGGATGCAATTGATCAGGGTGATGAAGCGCCGTTTTTTGATTTTAACCACATGCCTGAAGACTGGCAGGTTCCGGCTGAACAGGAGCGTAGTACACAATTACAACAGGTCGCCTGATACAAGACATTTCACCAAACCATGCACTCCCTGATGTTTGATAGGTATATGATTGCCTGGGGCAGCAATAAAAGGTGTCAGACTGGCCGTTTGGTGTGGGCAATTGATAGGTTCATTTCGGAGCTTATGTGCACGCTATGTCGTGGATTGGGCGGCTTCGAAGAATTGGCAGATCCAGTCTGCAAACAGTGTCCGGTCGGATTTTATGCTCAATGAGTCACTGGCTCGTTGAGTAACCTCTGGCCCGACAATATCCTGTATTTCAATCACCAGTGCTGCGATGAATTCAGCGGTCATTTCGGGATGGTATTGAGTGGTAAAGACGGTATTCCCGATAGCAAAACCACCAATGGCGCACTGATCATTCCGGCAGAGCAGGGTCGCTCCATCCGGCAGCGTGGCCACCTGTTCGGTATGTGCCGCGTACATTGACCATTGTTCGATGGCGATATCATCAGTTTGTTGCATCCAGGGCGGTCGGTTTACTGCGTGGGTGGATAGCGTACCAAGTTCCCAACCGTTTGGGTTGTCGATAATCGTCGAGCCAAGTGCGGCGGCGATCAGCTGATGACCAAAGCATGCCCCAAATACCGGCTTCTTTATTGCCAGCAGCTCCTGCACCAACGTAATTTCACCTCGGATCCAGCCTGTATCGGTATTCACCGAGGCAGGGCTGCCTGTCACTATGTAGCCGTCGTACAATGATAAATCTTCAGGGTGGTGTTCAAATACCATGTCAAAGTGAGTAAATGCCCATGAGGGACGCACTTCACGTAGCAGAGTAGAAAATTTGCCAAAATCATCGGGCCAGTTTTTGGCGAAGTCGGAGCGATCAGTATTTGAGTTGAGAATGGCTATGTGCATGGTCATGATCTGGTGATAACAATTAATAAGCCCCGTTGCCCTATCTTAGCAAGATAATCTCTGGCATGTTAGCGTACCCGATCCATACCAAACGCGTACCCGTTATGCAAAGGCCCTGAACCATGACAATTCCTACAGGCCACACATCATCAGTCAGACCTGACAAAATATTAGTGATTACGCTGGCTTTTCTGATGGGAGCTACAGCATTTTCGGTCGATAGCTCATTGGCTGCAATTCCGGCAGTGGCTCAGGCGCTGGCTATTTCCACCGGAACCGCCCAGCTGACAGTGTCGATTTACCTGTTAGGTTTTGGTTTGGGGCAGATCCCGATGGGGTTTATGGCTGATTATTTTGGGCGGCGGCGTTTACTGCTGATCAGCATGAGTCTGTTCACTCTCGCTGGCTTGCTCACGTCTGTCAGCCCATCGGCAGATATGCTGCTAATGACCCGCTTTATACAGGGCTTCTGTGGGGCCAGTGCTGCTGTTATTGCCCGGGCTGTGGCGCGCGATATTACGGAAGGCAAGGAGACTGTGCAGTTGATGGGCTTACTGACCAGTACTACCGGGGTGACGATGATTATCGGGCCATTGATTGGAGGGGTGGCGTTAACCTGGTTTGGCTGGCGGGCATCGTTTGGCATCTCAGCGTTGTTTGGCACTATAGGCTTGCTGCTGGCAATTGTTTTTCTACCGGAAACCAACAGGAGTGAACGACAGACCAGTGCGCTGCAAACGTTTGTTTTTAGTGCAAAGTCATTCATTCAGACACCTGCAGCCCTGATTGGAGCAATACTGGTCGCGTTGTCATTTGCTGGCCTGATGACTTATATCACCACATCTTCAGATTTGTTGATCCGGCATTATCAGATTTCCCCGCTACTTTATGCGGTGAGCTTCTCTATTGCGGCTGCAGGTTATATGACCGGCGGGTTGGTGAGTCGTTATCTGGCGCGCAAACAATCACACACAAGCTTGATTCGCCGTACGGCCATGGTCTATTTATGTTGTGCCGGGGTAATTATTGCGTTTCTGGCGGGTATACCACACCCACTATGGGCAATCATTGGCCTGGTGTTTGTGTATTTCGCCTGTATTAGTGCGATGCTCTCACAGGCCACAGCCTACACGCTGGAACCACTGCCCAAGTCTGCTGGTATGGCTGCCGCGATTCTTGGCAGTTTTCAGCTGTTAGCAGGTGCTGGTACATCATTGATTCTGGCTGGTCTGAACCTGAGTAGTCTGAATAGCTTGCTGGGTATGTTATTGGTCTTTGCCCTGTTGATTGTGTGCTGGGTGTTTGTGTTTATCCCGTTGGTGCAACAATATTTCATGTGTCGGGGACAATCAGGGTAAATCGATAGAAATACAGAAAAGTTAAACAGTTAAGAATTTTTTAATAATAAAGTTCGATTTGAGAGATAAATATAATGAATAAAAAGCGCCATAAGCACCCAAAGCATATTCAAGTGGCGATTAATTCGTCGCTGATTGTGCGTATTTTATCCTTTTCGCCGCTGTTAATCGGTGTGCTGTTATTCCCGGAGCCTAATCCATATGCGATTTTTTTGTCCATCGTGATGATCGCTTTGTGGACACCTCTGTCTTTTTATCTTTCGATGGTTAGCGACAAACCAATTAAAACGGAAATCAATAATCTGCAAATTGAAGGCTTTTTAATCGGTCTTGTCATTCCATTGCTGGATTTTAACCCTGTTTTTATCTTTGTTGTTGTCGTAATCACAGGGATGGGCGGGATTGCATATGGTGGATTTTTGCTCTGTTTAAAGAGGTATCTGGTTCTGGCGTTGGGAATCGGTATCTGTGTACTTTTTGTTGGGTTTAACTATAAGTATGAAGCTTTGCTGTCGACCATTACAATTATGGGGCTCAGCGTATTATTTTCAGTTTTTACAATAAGCTATGGCTCATTCACTGGTGCAAAGCAAGCTGTCTATGCCAGAAAGGAATTGAAAGAGAAAAAATTGCAGCTGGAACAACTGACTGCAAAACTGGCCAAGTACCTGTCTCCACAGGTTTACAACTCCATTTTCCTGGGTGAAAAGGAAGTCAAAATAGAAACTTACCGGAAGAAAATCACCATTTTCTTTTCGGATATAAAAGGCTTCACCGAAACCACGGACAGTATGGAGTCCGAAGCGCTGGCATCTCTGTTGAATAACTACTTGAATGAAATGGCAGAAATTGCTCTGCGCCATGGCGGAACAATCGATAAGTTTATTGGTGATGCCATTCTGATCTTCTTTGGTGATCCCGAATCGAGAGGTGACGTTAGAGATGCCGAAGCCTGTGTTTTGATGGCAATTGAAATGCGGGAGAGGATGAAATACCTGCGTAAAAAATGGGAAGGTGAGGGGGTTACCAAACCTTTGCATATCAGGTGTGGCATTAATACCGGTTTTTGCACGGTTGGGAATTTTGGTTCAGAAAATCG
>JBMZDK010000241.1:0-6593 GCA_049614265.1 Thiolinea sp. | reverse complement strand
ATGACGTATGCTATCAATACGTGATACCGGAAGCAGTTCGCCTTCAATCAGAAAACCTTCTTCATCCGTTCCTCAATAGCCCCCGCCACATGCCGTGCATCCACTTCAGCCTCCCGAATCAAATAATCAAAATGCCGGGTTAATGCCTGAATCTGCTGTTTCTCACGGAACACCAGATAGTAGCGCCCGATATAAACCACCGCCAGCAAATGCCCGAACACCGTGATCGGTGACGAATAAACCTTCTTGTTATCACACAGATAAACCCGCAATGAAGGATAATGATCCCGGCAATAACGCATCATATGTTCAGCCTGTTCCAGCCGGTCACATTCCGGCAATCCTTCCCAGTAACCAACGCCCTGAATCAGCGTATCCAGCATATGCGTCGAGAGACAAATCTCATAATCCGAACCCGGTTCCTGTAACCATTCCAGCGTTTCATCCAGTGAATTATGCGCCTGTTGCGGTGTCTTATCGTGGAACGCCGCATACTCAAACTCCAGTACTGCCCGTGTCTTCAGAATATCCGGGAATGTCGCCGGAGTATGGCGGATTTTGTAACCGGCGGCTTCTTTATGCCAGCGCAGTAACTGGACATCAGAAGGTGTGCGCTCCGCATCAGTAATTTCACAGGCCGTTGATAACAAACCTGCCGTGGTTTCACTACGTTCCGCCAGACCCAGTAACCAATCGCTGCTGACCTGTAATGCCGCTGCACATTCTGCGGCCAGATGGGCATTAGGCAGCCGCACATCCTCCGTATTCAGCAACTGTGCGATGGTAGAACGGTCAACCTGACAACGTCGTGCCAGTTCGCTACGACTAATACCGCTGAATTGCATTTGCTTAAGCAGACGCTGGCGAAAGATATCAGCGCGATCCTGTTTTTTCATAAACTGATGATAAAAATTAACAGTTATTAATATTATCACCAAACAGAGATTTTGCAGATAAAGTGTGGGATTCCTGAGAGTGGATGCTCCCTGTTAACTTGTACCGAAAAGATAACGGGAGAAGAACAATGGAAAGCACAACACGCACCGTCAGCAAAGCAATAAGCTGGCAGCTACTCGGCCTGATCGTGATGAGCCTGATTAGTTTTTATTTTACCGGCTCGGTCAGCAGTGCCATTTCCTTATCGCTGACTTCAATGCTGAGTGGCCTGTTTTTTTACATTATCCACGAGAAGGTATGGCAACGGATTCAGTGGGGTAAAAAGTCACCGGAATACCAAACCAAAATACCGCTGGCTAAAGACAAAAAGCCTGTGCCAGAATAAACAACCAGCTGAATCCGACAACCTCTTAACAACCAACCGGGGAAAAGCATGCTGAAAATCTATGGTGACCTGCAATCCGGCAATTGCTACAAGGTAAAGCTTCTGCTTTCATTATTGGGGATTGCACATGAATGGCAACACATTGATGTCGTCAAACAGGAAACCAAAACCGCAGAATTCCTTGCCATTAACCCTAACGGCCAGATTCCCACCGCTGTGCTGGAAGACGGGCGCATACTTTGTGAATCTAATGCGCTGCTTGGCTACTTCGCAGATGGAACAGCGTTGCTGCCAGCTGATCGCTACGCCAGAGCCAAAGTCTATGAATGGTTATTTTTCGAACAGTACAGTCACGAACCGTATATTGCGGTGGCGCGTTTTATCAATAAGTATCTCGGTTTACCGGAAGAACGTCGGGCAGAATACGATGCGAAACAGGTTGGTGGCCACAAAGCACTCGGCGTAATGGAAAAAGCACTGGCAGAACAACCCTGGCTAGCGGGTGAAACGCTGAGTATTGCTGACCTTTCACTCTATGCTTATACCCATGTAGCACATGAAGGTGGTTTTGATTTAACAGACTATCCTAATATCAACAGCTGGTGTCAACGGATCACCACACAACCCGGTTACATGGCAATGCCATGATCAGAGCGGATACGACAACCGGCCCATTAACATAACAATCCTTCCAACAGTAAAAATATGTCCGTAAACCAGACACCAACAGGCAAAATCCCATGCCAGCTGATCAGATGAAAAAAATAATTCCCCTGCTAACCGCTCTGCTCTTCATTAGTGGCTGCCTCGGCATGCCAAAGTCAATCGCACCGGTAAAAGACTTTCAGCTCGATAACTACCTTGGACAATGGTATGAAATCGCACGGCTCGATCACTCTTTTGAACGCGGCTTGCAACAGGTCACCGCTGAATACAAATTACAGGATGATGGTAGTGTCTCGGTTACCAACCGGGGTTTTAATACCAAAAGCGGCAAATGGAAACAATCCATAGGCAAAGCCCGCTTTGTCGATCAACGTGATGAAGGGTATCTCAAAGTATCTTTCTTTGGCCCGTTTTACGGCTCTTACGTGGTATTTGAGCTGGACAAGCAATACCGCTATGCCTTTGTGTCCGGGCCGGATTTATCGTATCTGTGGTTGCTATCACGTCAAAAGACGGTTCCACCGGAAGTGAAACAGCGCTTTATTAAAAAATCACGCGAACTGGGCTTTGATACAGATCAGCTGATTTGGGTGGAGCAAAACTGAAATTGACGTTGTTCAGTAAACGCGTGACGACAAGGTTCCATCAGGCCATGACACAACGGAACAATGCTCAACGCTACTCAACATCCGTCAATACATGTACCGCCCGTTCAGCAATCATATCTTTTACTTTATTTGCATAATCCGCCATATGCGCTGATGCGGCATGTGCATCCAGATCAGCCATGGTCTCCCACTTCTCGATCACCATAAAGCTGTCCGGCCCAAGAGCCGTTTGAAATGCTCCGGCACTCACAGCATCAACCACTGGCCGGTATTCAACACAACCCTGTTCAGCATGAACAGCAGGTACATTGGCTTTGAAAGCGGTCAGCACATTGTCACGCTGGCCTGATTTAGCAGTGATTACGGCAATGACATGGATCATGTAGGCGAACTCCCAAGTAATAAAATTTTATGAGATAAAAATCTGTTTTTCCATCATAACAAAAAGATGCTATAAGCAACTGTCGCAACACCTTTCTGACGAGATATCAGCATCCCTCTCAGGCATGAAGGCCCGGCGACATCCACAATATCCGGAGAGCAATCGTGTCACAAACAATGTCCCGCGTTCCCGCACACGCCTGGTTTTTAATTATTTCGGCCTGCGTATTAGTTATGCTGTCATTTGGCTATCGCTCCGGCTTTGGTCTTTATGTCAAACCGCTGGCGGAAGCCAATAGCTGGGGACGTGACACCATAGGCTTTGCGCTGGCTATACAAAACCTTGTCTGGGGCATTGTTGCGGTATTTGCCGGTGGGTTGGCGGACAGATTCGGTAATATCAAAGTCATTTGTGTCGCAGCTCTTTTATATGCACTGGGCTTGGGCTTAACACCGCATGTCACTGAACCATGGATGCTGAACGGTGCTGCCGGGATGTTAGTCGGAGCCGGTGTCGCCGGTACGTCTTTTGGTATTATTCTCCCCGCTCTGGCCCGGGCTGTCAGCGCGGATCGCCAGCAATGGGTATTGGGACTGGGCACAGCTGCCGGTTCTGCCGGGCAGTTCCTGATGGTGCCGGTTGCACAGGAACTCATCGAATGGGTCGGCTGGGTCACCACCCTGCATATTCTTGCCCTATCAACACTAAGCCTGTGTTTACTGGCGATGCCGTTAGCACCCTATGCCGGGCGTAAAGCGCCGGATGCAAAACCGTCAGCAGAAAACGAACAAACCATCGCTGAAGCATTACAGGAAGCCTTCAGTCACCGCTCTTACGTATTGCTAGTGCTCGGTTTCTATGTCTGTGGTTTCCATGTCGCTTTTATCACCGCACACATGCCCGCTTACCTCTCAGACCTTGGTTTTTCAGGGCAAGTTGGTGCCTGGGCCATCTCAATCATTGGCTTCTGTAATATCTTTGGCGCTTATTACTCCGGTATTTTATCCACCCGCTTTGAACGGCGTCAGGTGTTGTTATGGATCTACCTCCTGCGTGGCGTAATCATTACTGCCTTTGTACTGACACCCATCAGCCTGGCCAGTGTTATTGCCTTTTGTGCCGCCATGGGCTTTCTCTGGTTGGCAACCGTACCACCAACCTCAGGACTGGTATCAGTAATGTTCGGGACACGCTATATGTCGCTACTATTTGGCATCGTATTTTTGTGCCACCAGCTGGGAAGTTTTACCGGTGTTTGGCTGGGGGGCTGGACATATGAGCAAACCGGGAACTATAACCTTGTTTGGTGGTTGGGCGTGATGTTCTCACTGGTAGCAGCTGTATTACACTGGCCGATTAAAGAGGAGCCGATTGAGCGGATAGCTGCGGTGAAAACTGCCTGATCGTGTTGAAATGGTAAGGAATAATATTTCATTTCCCTTCAGCGTCGATTATATTAAGCCGTCGCCCAATAAAGCCCGGCAGCCGGTTGTTTTTTGCGCGTAAGATCATAAACATGCGGCAAAAGCTCTCAGCCCCCAAAGCCAGCCAGATGATGGAACAGGGGACAACATGCCTGATAACTTTTGCGCACGGACTTAGCCAGTCACAATAGCCCGGCAGGCACAGCAGAGACTTGCTAAGCAACTGAAATTATTGAACACAGAGGTTAACCCTATGACAGCAACCGTTGTTAATTCATGGAATGAATTTGATCCACTGAAACATGTCATCGTAGGAAGAGCGGATCACACCTGCATCCCCCCGGATGAACCGGCTACCGAGGCAAAAATCCCGGAAGATAGCGACATGCGCGGCATGTGGGGGCCACGTCCCTTAGAGACTGTTGAAAAAGCGAATATCCAACTCGACAATCTGGTCAAAATCCTTACTGACCGTGGCATTACCGTTGACCGCCCTAATCCTATTCAGTGGAATCAGGCGGTAAACACACCGGACTTCGCCACCGGATCACAATTCGGCTGTATGCCACCACGGGACGTACTGCTGACTATCGGCAGCGAAATCCTCAGTGCACCAATGTCATTCCGCTGCCGTTACTTTGAATACCTGGCTTATCACGATCTGATGCAGAGGTATTTTGATGAAGATCCGAACTTCCGCTGGGAACAGGCACCACGCCCAAGATTGTCTGACCAGTCATACAAAGCCGGGTACTTTGATGACATTACTATTGAAGACCGTTTGCAACGTACTGCTGCGCTGGATTTTGTTACCACTGAACATGAGCCACTGTTTGATGCGGCGGATGTGTGTCGTTTGGGTAAAGACCTATTCTGCCAGCACGGTTTAACCACCAATCGTCGTGCTATGGAATGGCTGCAACGCCACTTCCCTGATCACCGGGTGCATGCGGTCAACTTCCCCGGCGACCCCTATCCGATTCATATTGATGCGACGTTCGTGCCGCTGCGCCCAGGCCTGATTATCAATAATCCAAACCGCCGCTTGCCGGAAGAACAGCGCAAGATTTTTGAAGCGAACGATTGGGAAATCATTGATGCAGCTCTGCCTGCAAATGACGAGCCACCACCGCTATGTTATTCCAGCGTATGGCTGTCAATGAACTGTCTGGTGCTGGATCACAAAACAGTGATTGTGGAAGCCAGCGAAGTGAATCAAATGGAACAAATGGACAAGTTAGGCATGGAAGTCATTCCTATCGAATTCCGTGATGCTTATCCTTTCGGTGGCGGTCTGCATTGTGCTACGGCAGATGTCTACCGTGAAGGTGGTTGCGAAGACTACTTCCCGAATCAGGTTCGGGGAACTCAAATTCGCTGATAGCAGTAGGTCATGCCTGATACTCATTGTCAGGCATGACTTTTTCAACTCAAGGTTCGTAAGCTAAATTAGGTCCTAACAGACGCCCGGCTTCAGCCAAAACAATCCCCTTACGCATTGCATAGTCCTCCACCTGATCCCGATCCAGCTTCCCTACACCGAAATAACAGGATTCAGGGTGCGAAAAATACCAGCCGCTCACCGAAGCAGCAGGCAACATCGCCCAGCTCTCCGTCAATTCAATCCCAACATTCTCCACCGGCTTAAGCAAATCCCAGATGATGGCTTTCTGCGTATGATCTGGGTTCGCCGGATAACCCGGTGCCGGACGAATACCACGATACTGTTCTTTAATCAGCGCCTCGTGCGATAAATCCTCATCTGCCGCATAGGGCCAATATTGCGTGCGCACTTCACGATGCAGCCATTCCGCAAACGCCTCCGCCAGCCGGTCAGCCACTGCCTTCGCCATAATGCTGTTGTAATCATCCTGCTCCGCAGCATACTGCGAGACCAGCTTATCCAGCCCAATCCCGGCAGTCACGGCAAAAGCACCGATATAATCCGCCACACCACTATCCTTCGGCGCAATAAAGTCCGATAGTGACAAGTTCGGACGCTCCGCCGCATGCACGGTTTGCTGACGCAGTCCAACCACGGTGTCAAATACCTCTGTCCGCGCTGCATCGCGGTAAATTTCAATATCATCCGCTGCCACCGTATTGGCTGGGAAAATACCGAATACCGCATGAGCCTGTACCGTATCGTTTTCAATAAAGCGCTCAATCATAGCCAGCGCATCAGCAAACAACTTAGCCGCTTCCTCACCCAACACTTCATCTTCCAGAAT
>JBMZDK010000240.1:0-6595 GCA_049614265.1 Thiolinea sp. | reverse complement strand
GAAGCCATTGCTACTTTTGCATCCAGTAACAAGTGCTTAGCTGTCATTAATGAAACGCCGGTCACCATAGACAGTTTCATCATTTCGCGACGGGAAATACCCTTCTTAGCCAGCTTAACGGCCAGGTCTTTATCGGCTTGGGTCAGGTCTTTATAGCCCAGGTTATGTTCGTTGCTCATTTTCTCCTCCTCTATTAGTGAAAATTACGAACTATTAAAAAGTGTAACATATTCAGTCAAAATATTAATTAACACCTGGTAAAAAATATTGACTGTTTGGTCAAAAAAACACACCAATTCATTTTACAAACATCGCAGAAAATAAAATCAGGGAGCCTAAAGTAAAGCAAAGAGACAGGCTGCAAAGTCAAATCCCTGCAGCCAAATCCAACAGGAGAAAGGTCAAATCAAAAACAATCACAGTTATTTATCATAACTCATCAAAAATAACTTCATGGCAACATACCGGTAAATATTACTTCGCAGCCACGGATGAGCCTCGCGGATGGTACTGCCGCCAGAGATTGATATATTCAAGAATACCGCCATTATCCAGTTCATTCTTAGAGTTCTTCATCGCCACAGCCGCCAGCTGGTAAGCGTCGTAACCATCAGAATTCACTACATAAACATCAGCGCCGCCTTTCAGTAACTGCATCAATGCAAATTTATGACCAAAGCGGGCTGCGTGATGTATTGGCCCCCAGTTTTTAACGGTTAATGCATTGGGGTCAGCACCGGCTGCCAGCAAAATATCAACAGCCTGACTATTACCCCGCGATGCCGCAGCATGCAACGGCGTTTCACCCTGACCATTGCGGTAGTTACGGTATTTCTCAATTTTCGCCAGAATGCTGATCCATGCCATATCGCCATCTAAAGCAGCGTCAAACAACTTACGCCCATACTGTCCAGAAGGATCATCCCCCCCTGCATTAATCAGCAGGTTCGCCATACTCATATTCTGCCGATCCAGTGCTACTGTCAGCGGTGCTTTACTGTTAACCATGTAATTAACATTTGCACCCATTTTCAGCAATTGGGCAGCCTGATCTTCACGCCCCTGCTCAACGGCACGATATAAAGCACGCCCTAACACACGCGGATCCGGTGTCGCTCCACCATTTAACAGCACATTGGCCAGACCAAAATTACCGGCATCAATCGCAGTGGATAAAGCTGTTGCGCCTTCTTCTGCATAGTTAGCGGACGCGCCCATCTGGATAAGATTACCCGCCGCATTCTGATCACCCTTGCGGACAGCCTGAAACAATAGTTTGCCTAGTTCCTGCGGGTCCCGCCTGGCGCCATGAGCAATCAGTGCACTGATTGCAGCCATTTGCCCACCACGGGTTGCAGCAGTCATCGGCGTCATATTACCTTCAGTGTAATTTGGATCAGCCCCCAGCTTGACCAGATTATTAATCCGATCCTGACTACCCATTTGGGCAGCCTGAATCATTGCTTTCCCCAAAGCACGATCAATATCAGCACGTAACAATTTGTCATTACTTTTCAGTAGTAAATAAGCAATACCGGTATACCCGCCGTTCAAAGCCAGCTGTACCGATTCAATATCAGCTTTGGCTCCCTGGCTCACAAAACCTTTTGCCCGGTTATAATCACCGGCGGTGATAGCCTGATTCAACTGCCCACGTAATTGTGCCTGCAGCGCTTTCTCTTTAGCGGTTTTTTCCTGCTCCTCCATAATCTGATCCTGGCGGATGATAAACATCACACGCTGATCACCTTTCAGATGTGCCGGAACTTTAATCCCCCTGAGTCGCGCAATCTCTTCCGCTTTATCCGCATTCTCGCGCGCTTTCTTTAACAAAGCTTCCCGTTTTTCAGCCGCAAGCCGCTGATTCAGAATCGCTTCCCAATCCCGGATTTGCGCTCTGGCAGCATTTGCTGCAGCTGCATCACCGGAGCGGGTAGCCCGGTTCAACTCCCCCTGCCAGACACTCACCTGCTCTCTGGCTTCAGCCAGTGAAGGTTGTGCTGCTGCATGCCCCAAAGATAAAACAGAACTGTAGAGAAGTCCGGTGGTCACTAACAGGCAGCACCGTTTGTAAAACTTCACAGATATACTTTTTTTGAACATAGATAAACCTTGGCCCGTTTTCATGCATAAATTCCAGGTAGTGTTGTCATGTAACAGTTTGGACAGGCTGGAAAGCCCTACTGCGAACCAATTTGACCGATTAAGCCCGGAAAAATACCAATCACCCGACTATATTGAATCAGCCATAATATTGAAAGCTCCATTTCTACCCAACAGTACTGAAAATCCCTTTTCGCTGTGTATGGTGACAGAAAGCATTTTATCACCCATTTTTTTCACTAATAAGGAAACACAGGGTACTCTGTGTAGCTTGCCCAACTCTTCAGGGGAAGCTCTGCCCGCAAGCTGGTACAATGATAGCTCAATATTAATACAATGCCCAAATGATACTCAATCGCTACCTGTTTAAGGAAATTGCGCTTAGCTTTACAGCAACGCTACTGGTACTGACGCTAATCATCGTTGGTAATACCTTTGTGCGCCTGCTGGCCAGTGCCACCAGTGGTGATTTACCCGTCGACCTGCTCAGTCATATGCTGCTGTTTGGCTCATTGCGCAACCTGGTACGCCTGATTCCGGTAGCATTGCTCATTGGCATGATGCTGGCATTTAGCCGTCTGTACCGTGACTCAGAAATGGTTGCCCTGCGCGCCTCTGGTGTTGCTCCCCGGCATTTCTACCGCGCCATATTCAGCTTTGTTGCGCCACTAAGCATTTTAATGGCAATCATGGTGTTTTACGCCGCCCCTATGCTTGAAGCCCGCAACCAGGAACTCAAAAAAGAGATGTATGAGCGCCCGGAAGCCGCTGGAATCCCCGCAGGAGAATTTGTAACTTCCGGAGGCAAAGAACGTAATTACACCATTCTGACCGAGGCTATCGACCCTTCCCGCACCATCATGGAACGTTTTTTTATTCGCGCCAAAGATGGTGCCAGTGAAATTCTGGTCTGGGCCCGGTCTGCCATCCTGTTCATAGACTCCGCAAATGGCGAACGGTTCCTGCAAATTCGCGATGGTTATCGCTATGAAAATGATCCGGACAAAGGCGGCATGTCGATTATCCGCTTTGGTGAACATGGCATCCGCATCCCTTTGCGTAGTTTCACCCGCGACGATGATATTGAAACGGTACCGACACTTGACCTGCTGAAAATGGGCAGCCCAAAGGCCACTGCCGAATTTCAGTGGCGCACATCGATTGTCCTCTCTGCTCCCATACTGGCGTTACTGGCATTCCCATTAAGCTACACAGCACCAAGGCAGGGGCGTTACAGCAAAATCGCTGTAGCCATTCTGATTTATGGTTTGTATGCGAATGTACTGGCGACATTGCGTAGCATGCTGGAGCGCGAAGCACTGTCTCCCTGGATAGGTATGTGGTGGGTACATCTGCTGCTAATTGCTCTCTCATTCTGGCTATTGCGCAGATATTACGGAAAGCCCTCATGAATCTGTTAGAACGCTATCTGTGGAAAAATGTCCTCGTCAGCATCCTGGTGACCTGGCTGTCTCTCTCCATGCTGTTTGGCCTGTTCGATTTCCTGTCAGAATTAGGTGATACCAAATCAGGTACACGCTATGGCACCTTACAGGCACTATTGTATGTGTTCTACAAACTACCGCGGACGCTCTACACCAATTTCCCTTATGCCGTACTGATTGGCAGTCTGATGGGACTGGGCAACCTTGCCGCCAACAGTGAGATTACCGCAATGCGTGCTGCGGGTTTTTCGATCAGAAACATTGTTTTCACTACACTGAAACTGGGGCTGTTGCTTGCTGTGATGGTATTTGCACTGGGAGAATGGCTAGTGCCAAACAGTGAAGCCTATGCACAAAACTTCAAAGTCAGAATGTTACAAAAACAGGTCGCCATTTCATCAGAAGGCACCTGGCTTAAAAATGGTGATCAACTATTACATATCGATAAAATTTGGTCCGAGAAAAAAATGGATGGCATTACTGTCTACGAAATTAATCAACAGCAGGGCGGTATTAGCCGCATTTTGCGTGCAAAAACTGCCCGTAAGCAGGAAACAAACTGGTTACTCCACCAAGTCGAAGAGCAGCAGTTTAGTGATGAAGGAGTCACTATGGAACAGCACGATACCCTGAATGAACCGGGACTGTTCCCCGGCAATATTCTCAGTATTGCCAGCGTGCGTCCGGAACAACTGGCAGCTCATGAACTGGCAGAATTCATTAAACACCAAAACGCCAACGCACTCAGCAGCGAACGTTTTGAACTTGAATACTGGAAACACTTCACAACCCCATTATCCACTCTGGTGATGTTAATTCTTGCCGCCCCGCTGGTATTTGGTTTTCAGCGTAATGCCGGTGCAGGACAGCGTATTTTTATCGGCATCCTGATTGGAATTACGTACTTGCTATTAGACCGGATTATCAGCAGAACCGGTTTGGTTTATGGCTTATCGCCAATGGTATCCGCCCTGCTGCCACTGGTATTGTTTAGCGCTGCCGGTTTGCTAATGCTCAAACGCATCCGCTAATAATTCAGACTCACCTTCCTCATCACACGCCTGAAATTCGGCAAAAAAATCCGCAACCCATCCTGTTTTTTGAACAAAAAACCGGGCTGGCAACCCGTATGACAGCTGAATCCACAAAAATTTGTGCTGGACTGTTAAACCTTTTAAACTTTTGATTCGACAATTATTTTAACAACCCTTCTCATACTTGCCCAAGGATCATAATATGACATCAAAAGCCTGTTGGTATTGTGGCGGACTGCCTAAATTATGGTGGTGGCTCGCCACCCTGATTGGCCTGCCGCTAATTTTCTTCTTTATGATTTCAGACCGCCAGGGACCGGTGGAAGCTGACCTGACAGAAAGGGTCAGAACAGAACTCATCAACAAGGAAGTATACTGGGCTGAAGTCAACCTTGATGAACGTGGTCGTGATGTCATGCTTAGCGGTAAGGCACCTGACGAAGCTTCCCGCGAAGCTGCCATAGAGACAGCACAAAGTGTTAATGGTGTACGAATTGTCGAACATGATATCGAAATTCTTCCTCTGAAATCGCCGGAACTCTCCGTTCAAACCCATAATGGAAAAGTTACACTAAAAGGCTTATTACCCTCACAAGGATTGATTGATAGCACGATTGCTGCCGCCGGTGAAACCTTTGGTGCAGACAATGTCAACAACCAGCTGGGAGTCGGAGAACGCCTAAAAGAATCTGACTGGCTAAGTAAAATTGCCGGTTTCCTTCCCGCATTAAGCAGTTGGAAAACCGCCAGCTTTGATATCAATGATGATGGCAGCAAAATTAGCGGCATTGCCCGAACCGATGAAGCAAAAGGCGAGTTACTACAACAAGCCAAGTCATTAATTGGTGGAAAATTAGAAGATGGCATCACCATTAAGCCACTACAGGCTGCAACATTTGCTGCAGCAATGGCTGGCGGCAAACTCACACTCGATGGCCTGCTTCCTACGCAGGAAAACGCTGACAGCCTGGTTAATGCAGCCACCAAACGCATAGGTGCAGACAATTTGGTTAATCAGCTAACGGTTAGTGAAGATGCTGCAGAGGCACCATGGCTGGGGCAGGCACAAAAGCTGCTTGGCTCGTTCACTGACGCAGATACCACAGCCAATATTGCTGATGGCAAGCTCACTGTAGCAGGTACAGTAAACAGTTTTCACGCCCATATTAATGCTGTTGGCGCTGCTAATGCTGCTATTGCAGGTAGTGACCTGCAATTACAGGATGACATTAAGCTGGATATCCCCGCACAACCGGAAGCAGAGTTCGCAATCTTCCAAAAAGCACCACCGACTAAAGCAGCGGCAATGGTTGCAGATTTTGATGATGGCAAAATTACGCTGAAAGGTACTATTGGCAGTCAACAGGAAGCAGATGCACTTGTTGATGCAGCCAATCAGAAAGTTGGCGCAGAAAATGTCAGCAACCAGCTGACCATTAATGATGAACATATGCCAGCCAGCTGGCTGGAGCAGGCTAAAAAACTCATCACCAGTTTTGCTCATGACTCAAACATCACCATACATAAAGAACAAGCAACGTTAAGCGGCACAGTAGACGGTTATCAGAAGCACCTGACTGCACTCGGCGTAGCACAAGCCGCTGTCAGAGGTTCAGACCTGTTATTACGGGATAACATTACTATCGATATTCCGGCACAACCGGAAGCCAAATTCGCCACTTTTATCCCTGCAACCTCCGGTGAACTGACTGCCAATCTGACTGATGGCAAATTAACCCTTAGCGGAACACTGGCTGCTCAGCAGGAAGTGGATACTGCTGTTGATGCTGCTAATACCCGTGTTGGTGCTGACAACGTAATTAATCAGCTGGCAGTAGATAAGCAGCGCCGCCCGGCTGACTGGCTGGAAAATGCTAAAAACTTACTGCTGAATCTGCCAGGCATCAAAGGCGCCATGTCGATTAACGATGATCAGGCTGTCTTTAGTGGCACCACTGAAACTAATGAAGACTATCTCACTGCCATCCGTAAAGCACGTGGTGCAATGCAGGG
>JBMZDK010000239.1:0-6610 GCA_049614265.1 Thiolinea sp. | reverse complement strand
GCAAACACACTATTTGACCGGCAATCAGCATCAGACATGCTAATATTCGCAGGGTAAACAGTACGGCAAAAGCTTCCAAATACGTAAAGCTTGTTAGCTAGCGGAACAAAAGCGCTACAACATCTGAAAATTTTCGCACGTACTTAAACAGGGAATATGAAAAAACTCACCCTGAAATACATAAACCTACGATTTACGCAGTAACTCACATAAAAGAAAATTCGACTTGTGAACATGTAAATCGACGTTTTACACAGTAATATCAACGAATATAAAACGACACATCATGACTTATCTAACGCCTCAGCAGCTTGAAAAATACCAGCAAGATGGTTATCTCATTATTGATACAGAACCGGATCACACACTATTAAATAACATCACACATGACCTGACTGAGGTTTGGGGCAATAAGGAGATCACCAGCATTCCGGTGGCACAAGACAATCGCATTCAAGGGGGATGGAAGATTAGCGATAATGTTTACCAGCTGGCAGTGCACAAACCGGTACTGAATGCACTGGAGCAGCTCTACCAAAGCAAACCACTCCCTTTTCAAACCCTGAATTTCCGCCGTGGCACCCAGCAAATGGTACATTCCGACAGCCTCCACTTTAACTCAGAGCCATTTGGAATGATGTGTGGTGTCTGGTTTGCTTTGGAAGATATTGGCATTGACCAGGGGCCGTTGGTTTTTTATCCAGGCAGCCAGCAATGGCCGGAAATGAATTTCCCCGATATGAAATTAAAAATTGGCGACTTTCAAAGCTACCGCCACTACATCAAAGACCTCGTAGCTGAAAAGCAACTGGAACCTGCCTATGGTGTAATGAAAAAAGGTCAGGCTTTAATCTGGCAAGCTAACTTACTGCATGGTGGTCTTGAACAACACGATAAGTCCTTATCACGTCACTCTCAGGTAACACATTTTTACTTTGAAAATTGCCGTTACTGGCGACCATCACTCAGCAAAACCGAAAGACATTATTTCAAGCCTGACTGGATCCCCCTGACAAACGAAGTCACCGAAAGCGAGGCACAACCAACAAAAAACAACCATCAGGCAAGCAAAAGTAGCTTCAAAGGTTATATAAAGGGTCTGTTTAGCAGCAAATAACCACCACTGAATGCCGGGGGTATAAACACATCAGGCTATCCGGCATAATCCTGCTCATACTTAATACAGGAAAACAGCAGGTATGGCCCAATATATTTACACGATGAATGGCGTGGGCAAGATTGTTCCGCCCAATAAACACATACTCAAAGATATTTACCTTAACTTTTTCCCCGGCGCCAAAATAGGTGTTCTGGGTTATAACGGCGCGGGTAAATCCACCTTACTACGCATTATGGCAGGCCTGGATACCGACATCCTTGGTGAGGCCCGCCCCCAGCCAGGCATTAATATCGGCTATCTGGCACAAGAACCACAACTCAACCCCGATAAAGATGTACGAGGCAATGTTGAAGAAGGCTTGTCTGTCATTAAAGAAGCACAAGAAAAGCTTGATGCTGTTTATGCTGCCTACGCTGAGCCAGATGCTGATTTTGATGCCCTGGCGTCCGAACAGGCCCGCCTGGAAAATATCCTGCAGGCATCTGATGTACAAAATCTCGATCATACACTGGAGGTAGCCGCAGACGCGCTCAGGCTACCGCCATGGGATGCGGATGTCAGCACGCTATCAGGCGGTGAAAAACGCCGCGTAGCATTATGTCGTCTGCTCCTGTCTTCACCAGACATGCTGATTCTTGACGAACCGACGAACCATCTGGATGCAGAATCAGTTGCCTGGCTGGAACGGTTTCTACAGGAATTTCCCGGAACAGTGGTGGCAGTCACGCATGATCGCTACTTCCTCGACAATGTTGCCGGCTGGATTCTGGAACTGGATCGCGGCCAGGGCATTCCCTGGGAAGGCAACTATTCTTCATGGCTGGATCAAAAAGAAAAACGCCTTGCACAGGAGAAGAAGTCTGAACAGGGCCGCCTGAAAGCAATGAAAGAAGAACTGGAATGGGTACGTTCAAACCCAAAGGGAAGACAGGCAAAAAGTAAGGCTCGTATGCAACGGTTTGAAGAACTGTCTTCAAGCGATTACCAGGCCCGCTCAGAAACCAATGAAATTTATATTGCCCCCGGCCCACGCCTGGGTGATTTGGTCATTGAAGCCAAAGGCATCAGCAAATCATTCGGGGAGCGCTTACTGTATGAAAACCTGAACTTCAACCTTCCCCGTGGTGGCATTGTAGGCATTATCGGGCCAAACGGTGCGGGCAAGACAACCCTGTTTCGCATGATTACCGGTGAAGAACAACCAGATAACGGTGAATTCAAGGTCGGGGAAACCGTACAAATTGGCTATGTCGATCAGTCGCGTGACGCTCTGGGCGATGGAAAAACAGTCTGGGAAGAAATCTCAGATGGTCAGGACATTATCACCGTTGGTGGTTACCAGATTCAGTCCCGTGCTTATTGTGGCCGCTTCAATTTCAAAGGCGATTCACAGCAAAAACGCGTTGGTGATTTGTCAGGTGGTGAACGCAACCGGGTGCATCTGGCAAAGCTGCTGAAATCGGGCGGCAACCTGCTGTTACTGGATGAACCAACCAATGATCTGGACGTGGAAACTCTGCGTGCACTGGAAGAAGCCCTGCTCAACTTCCCGGGCTGTGCAGTTGTTATCTCGCATGACCGCTGGTTCCTTGACCGGATTGCAACACATATTCTGGCATTTGAAGGTGAGTCACAGGTTACCTGGTTTGAGGGTAATTACAGCGACTATGAAGATGACTATAAACGCCGCCACGGTGACAAAGAACTTAATCCACAGCGGATTAAGTATAAACGTCTGAAAACGGCTTAAAATCGGAGCCCTCCAACATATAAAAGCCCCGCTGTTAACCAACAGCAGGGCTTACTATTCGGACTGAATCCGGCTATCCGGTCAGTTCACCCTTAAAGACGACACTCCGCCACTTTCAGTTTCTGCCCCGGACGAATCAGGTTACGGCGTATATTATTGTAACGCTTGATTGAAACGGTGGATTTGCCTGTCTTACGCATAACCTTACCTAAAGAATCTCCGTTCTTAACCTTATAGTAGAAAGAGCGCTTTTTCCCTTTATCACGATGGTAAGTTGAACGATGCAGCTTTTTAGACGCCGTCAGGCAGCTGGGTAGCAAGCGCTTAGACTTCCGCAGTTTACTTTTACGTCTGGACTTTCGGCTTTTATCCCTTGCCATCGCCTTTTCAACAGCCTTCTGGACAGACTGAAACTGTTTAGCGGAAGCCCGTACTGATTTTTTCAAACCGGTTTTAATAACACCACCGGCACGCATAAATTCAGGCGCTTTACCGCCATTCATTTTGAAATAGGCATTCATCACCTGACGCAGATAACGCTGTGTCTCACGGTATGGAACCTTCAGGCCATATTTATCGACGGTACCTTCCCCCGAATTATAGGCAGCAACCGCATGGCGCACACTGCCGTTATAACGGTTGAGCAGCCAGCTTAAATACAGCGTTCCTCCATGAATATTCTGTGCGACATTATAACGATTAGTCACCCCCCAGCGCCGGGCTGTGGCTGGCATGAGCTGCATTAATCCGGCAGCCCCTTTGTGTGACCGTGCACGTGGGCGAAAACAGGTTTCAGCAGTAATAACGGCTTTGATCAGATTGGCATTAACGCCATATTTGTGGGAAGCTGCGTGAATGATGTGACGGTATTGACTGGCTTTTTGATGAAGGGTTTTAGGGCTGTGTTGATCACAGGTTCTTACATAACCTCTGCTAGATCCTGCCAGGGCATGGCTACTGAAAATCAGCCCGGACAGAAAAATAATAATCTGGAAACTAAATTGCGTGGTCTTACTCATGTTCATCTAAATAACATCTCTTTTGTTACATGCCTCGCCAGAGACTTTTCCTGCCGACTAAAAACAACTGAAGCAAGTAAACACATCAGCCTGAAATCCACAGGGACATAATGAATTTTTGCAGAACTATACTAATTCCATCTCCTAATGCAATATCAAATAATTTTATTGAAGAATTTCCTGATTTGATAACAAGGACTTACACGAATTTCAAAAAACAATATAATTCCTGACCAACAAACCAAAATTGCGCCTAAGTCTAGTTTAAATCCACCATAAAAACCACCTTATCTATGGAAGAAATCACTCCACCCAACTTAAATAACGATCAAAATAAAACGCCATATAACACTGATTTTGAAGATTTTTATCGCTCAAAATCAGATGGAATTGGTGAGGCACGCTATGTTTTCCAGAACGGAAATCTCCTGCCTTTTCGCTGGAAAAATAAACAATCTTTCATCATAACCGAGACTGGCTTTGGGACTGGGCTAAACTTCCTCACAACCTGGCATGAATGGGCAAAAAATCCAGGGGAATGCCAACAGCTGCATTATATTTCGATCGAAAAACACCCACTTTCTGTTGAAATATTACAAAAATTACTTGCTCCCTGGCCCAAGCTAAAACTCTACTCTGATGAGTTAATCAGGCACTATCCTTCACTACTCACTGGCATGCACCGGCTAAGTTTTGACGCTGAAAAGGTTAAATTAACGCTGTGTTTCATGGATATCCAAAGCGCATTACATGAGTTGAACCTACAGACCGACTGCTGGTTCCTTGATGGCTTTGCTCCGGCAAAAAATCCTGAAATGTGGTCACAGGATGTGATGTCAAAGCTGGTAACACTCAGTAAACCAGGCACCACGCTGGCAACTTACACAGCTGCCAGTCAGGTACGACGTAATTTACAGGCAGCAGGATGGTCAGTTACTAAGCGTCCCGGGTTCGGTGGCAAGCGTGAAATGCTGACAGCAATACTGCCTGCCTCAGACTTCCCCCCTTCTCCCAAACACTTGCCATGGTTTACCCGCCCCCAGATACCAGCAACAAGACGTTCAGCCACAATCATTGGCGGAGGCATTGCGGGGTGCCAGGCAGCATACGCGCTGGCGATACGCGGCTGGGATGTCCGGTTAATAGAACGTCACACCGATTTGGCACAGGAAGCTTCAGGCAATCCAGCAGGCATTATCAGTCCAAAGATGACATCAATACCGGGCTGGGGAGAACGCTTTTACCGCCAGGCATTTCTATACACTTTGCAACAGTTAAAACAACTGGCTGCTGCAGGGCATGATATCGAAGTGGATACATGCGGAAACCTGCAGCTTAATCATTCTGCCAGAGAAGAAAAACGCTGGCAGCTATTGCAGCAGCGTAACCTGCCCGATGATTTCATCCAATTCCTCAACGCAGATCAGGCTTCAACGTTAACAAATGTAAAACTTTCAACAGGTGGCAGTTTTTTCCCTCAGGCAGGCTGGGTTAATCCTAAAAGTTATTGCAAGACGCTAAGTAATCACCCAAATATCACAGTAACACTGGAAACAGCAGCACTTAAACTGATCCAAACCGACCAGGCTTATCAGGTGCAATCCCAAAGTCAATTACTGCCCGCAAGTGACGTCACGATTATTGCGAATGGCCGTGACCTACAGCGTTTATTACCAGAAAATCATTTGCCTATAATGGCAGTACAAGGTCAAACCAGCACGGCACCGGCCACTGACATTACAAAGAGCCTCAAAACTGCTTTAGGCCATGAAGGCTACCTGACACCTGCTATAAATGGGCATCATATTTTTGGTGCTACTTTTGAGCGAAACATAGACAGCCCACAAATCACCCAACAGGCTGACCAAAATAATTGGCAGCAATTAAAAAAACATCTCCCTCAATTTGCTGCTGAACTACATACTCCACACAGTGCTCATGCAGCCATCCGTATGACAACACCAGATCGTTATCCCTATGTTGGCCCCGTGCCCGATACCCTGGCTTACCAACAGAATTATGCCGACCTTCACCATGGGAAAAAACACAAAATCTATCCGGCTGCTGCCTATAAACCTGGTTTATTTGTTGCCAGTGGTTTTGGTTCCAGAGGTTTAACTACCGCTGCGTTATGTGGCGAACTATTAGCAAGTCTTATTAACGGGGAACCATTACCGGTTGAGAACAGTCTGTATTATCAACTGCATCCGGCACGCTTTTTGGTAAAACAATTAAAACAGAAACCGATTAACCGTAACTAAATCTTTGACAAAATATTGTTTGACACATATTCATACCAAATAGTGTGGATGCTAATATGCCTGCGACACAAACCTACAACAGAATCGAAAACAGAAGGAGATTTTCCATGAAAAAACGTTGGCTGCTAGCATTATCATTATTGCTTTCCTCAGGCGTGGCCTCCGCGCAGCAGTGGGAAGCTAAATGCACAGACGGAAAGAACCTGCATTACCTTCAGACTATCAACGGGCCGGGTTACCTCTATATGACGGTAACATTGCCTGATAATACGAAACGTGTTTTCCCCTTTGCCCGCATGCAGCAAACCATGTTTAATGGCCAGGCAGTTTGCGGTGAAATTCTTAACGGACTAAAAACACGTAGCCGTAAACCGGTAACGCAATTTTGTGTAAACAAGAAATCACGCCTGATTTATATGAAACATCAGGATCCAATGGAAACCCAACCACAAAGCAGTGG
>JBMZDK010000238.1:0-6617 GCA_049614265.1 Thiolinea sp. | reverse complement strand
GAAACAATAATCTGGACAATCAGTAAAATATTATAAAACATGATTAACTTCTAAACTGGCCTCGATCAAACCCGACCGGCATCATTCCCCGCCTGGCAAATCGCAAGAAAATCCTGCGCATCCAGCGAAGCACCACCAATCAGGCCACCATCGATATCAGCCATTGCAAATAACTCAGCAGCGTTAGCCCCTTTTACGCTACCACCATATAGTATCTGTACTTTCTCAGCCACGGCAGCATTTAAATCAGCCACCTTAGCCCGGATAAACGCATGCACTTCCTGGGCTTGCTGTGGCGAAGCTGTCTTTCCGGTGCCAATCGCCCAAACCGGCTCATAAGCAATCACTGCGTCATTCAGTGCTTCCACACCTTCCAAAGCAATCACTGCATCCAGCTGACGCGCCACCACTGCTTCCGTAATGCCCTGCTCGCGTTCATCCAGTGTTTCACCCACACACAAAACCGGAATCAATCCCTGTTTGCGGGCTGCGGCAAATTTCGCTGCGGTCTCTTCATCCTGCTCACCGTATATAGCACGGCGTTCGGAATGACCAACAATGACATACTGACAGCCAAACTCTTTCAACATTGGTGCAGACACTTCACCTGTGTATGCCCCTGAGTCCTGCTCGCTTACATCCTGAGCGCCTAATTGTATTTGACTCTCGCTCAGTAATTCACCGGCTAACGGGATGTAGACATAAGGCGCACAGACAGCAATGGAAACACCGTCCATATTTGCTGCACCCTGGATCATTGTACTTAGCAGTGCTTCAATCGAAGCTTTGGAACCATTTAGCTTCCAGTTTCCTGCTACCAGTGACCGTCTCATAGTCATCCTCATTTAAGCAAGGGCGAAAGAGTACCGATAGTGCGCTGAGAAATCAATGCTTTTAGGCGGCTTCGCGCACTGCTCCGGCAATTTCTTCAGCCAGCGCTTTAGTTTCCGTCGCATCCTCACCCTCAACCATTACTCTGATCAACGGTTCGGTACCCGAAGGGCGCAATAATACCCGCCCCCGTGCACCCAATTGTGATTCCACCTGTCTCACAGCTTCCTGTATCAACTCCGAACTATCGAGATCAATCCGCCGCTTCACCGGTACGTTCACCAGCGTCTGTGGATACTTAGTCATCACCTGCTTAATATCATGCAATGACTTACCGGTTACAGCCATTACTCTGAGTATCTGTAACGCGGCGACAATGCCATCACCTGTCGGAATATGGTCACGCACAATAACATGCCCCGACCCTTCGCCACCCAACACACAATTATGCTCCAGCATCTGTGCCATCACATAACGGTCACCTACCTTCGCACGATAAAACGGCACACCCAGTCCCTGTATTGCCTTCTCCAGCCCCAGGTTGCTCATTAACGTACCAACCACACCGGGCTTCAGCAGATCATCATTACGGCGGAAACCTGCGATGATGGCAAGAGCCTCATCACCATCCACACGTTCACCCTTATGATCCACCATGATCAGGCGGTCACCATCACCGTCCAAAGCCACGCCAATATCCGCACGATATTCGAGAACCGTGTTCCGCAAATTATTGACCGCTGTTGCCCCACAGTCTTTATTGATATTCAGCCCATCCGGCTTATTGCCAATCGCAATAACCTCAGCGCCTAACTCACTGAACACATCCGGTGCAATATGATAAGTCGCCCCATTAGCGCAATCGACAATGATCCGCAGACCTTTTAATGAGACTGAGTTTGGTAACGCACGCTTACAAAACTCAATATAACGCCCGGCAGCATCATCAATCCGCACAGCCCGACCCAGGTCTTCGGAACAAACCGTCACCAAATCACGATCCAGATAATTCTCAATCTGAGCCTCAATAGCATCAGGCAGCTTCATGCCATCAGCGGCAAAAAACTTCACGCCATTGTCATGATATGGATTGTGCGAAGCGCTAATCACAATCCCCGCTGAGGCGCGAAAAGTACGGGTCAGATAAGCGACAGCTGGTGTTGGCATTGGCCCCAACAAACGCACATTGACTCCTGCCGCTGCCAAACCTGCCTGCAAAGCAGACTCCAGCATATAACCGGAAATCCGGGGATCTTTACCAATTAGCACCAAGGGGTGTCCGTTATTGGTTAACACCTTACCTGCCGCCCAGCCCAGTTTCAGGACAAAATCGGGCGTCATTGGATATTCGCCAATCGTTCCGCGAATACCATCTGTTCCAAAATACCTTTTTTCCATTACCTCAACCCCGGATAAATTTTTATAGCGGCCAACCTGCTTATCTGACTCAGATAACAGCCTCAACGACTTTCAAAGCATCAACAGTTGCCTTCACATCATGCACACGCAACATTTTAGCACCATGCATAGCGGCAATGACTGCCGCCGAAACACTGCCATACAGCCGCCCATCAACCGGACGATCATCCAGCAAAGCACCAATCATTGATTTACGCGACATACCGATCAGCTGTGGCAGACCAAACTTATTCAGCTCATCCAATCGTTTCAATAGTTCAACATTATGCTGCAGGGTTTTACCAAAACCAAAACCGGGGTCAAGCCAGATACGTTCTGCTGCGATTCCCATCTCAGCACAAGCACTCAGGCGCTCCTGAAAAAAAGCAGCAATATCATCAACAACATCAGTATAGACCGGATTTGCCTGCATGGTTCGTGGCTGCCCCTGCATATGCATCAGGCAAATCTGAATATCACACTCCGCGCAGGCTGCCAAAGTCCCCTCCTCCTGCAAAGCACGAACATCATTGATCATATCGACACCCGCATCAATCGCAGCCGCCATGACATCAGCCTTGCTGGTATCAACAGAAACGGGGATATCAAAACGCTGTTTAATACCGGTCAGCACAGGAATAACTCTATCCAGTTCCTGTTCTACAGAAACCTCTGCCGCACCGGGCCGGGTTGACTCGCCACCAATATCAATAACAGCCACACCATCTGTAATCATTTGCTCAGCATGATGGAAAGCATGATCCAGATAGCGAAACTGCCCACCATCAGAAAAAGAGTCAGGTGTTACATTCAGCACACCCATCACACTTAAATGGTTTCTTAAATTTTTAATCATGGAAAACTGACAGAATAAGGAGAAAATCCAATAACACATAAACCAAAGGCGCGGATAACCGCGCCTTTGGTCAAACAATTTAACAACTTTTAGTGCGAGCTGGCCGGATCACCCACGACAGTGTCATCAGAATCCGCAGCTGGTTTCTTAGGTGCTGGCGGAGGAGTGCTTGGCCCGTCACCATCATCTGTCCAGCCACTTGGTGGTGGTGGTTCCTCACCCCGCATAATTGCATCAATCTGATCACGATCAATCGTCTCAAACTTCATCAGCGCCTGCGCCATAGCATGCAGAATATCCATATTATCTTTCAGGATGGTTTCAGCACGCTGATAATTACGATCAATGAAATCACGGATTTCTTTATCAATCGCATGCGCGGTTTCATCGGACATATGCTTCTGCTGCGTCACACTGCGACCAAGAAATACCTCACCCTCATCTTCGGAGTAAGACAGTGGCCCTAACCGGTTCGACAAGCCCCACTTCGTCACCATATTACGCGCGATTTCCGTAGCACGTTCAATGTCATTGGAAGCACCGGTTGTTACACCAGCATCCCCCAGTGTCAGCTCTTCTGCAATACGGCCACCAAACAGACTGGAAATCTGGCTTTCCAGACGCTCTTTACTGTAGCTGTAACGATCTTCTTCCGGCAAATACATAGTCACACCCAATGCACGGCCGCGCGGAATAATCGTTACTTTATACACCGGGTCATGTGAAGGCACTTTGAGGCCAACGATGGCATGACCTGCCTCGTGGTACGCCGTATTCAGTTTTTCCTCTTCGTTCATCACCATGGACTTACGCTCAGCGCCCATCATGATTTTGTCCTTCGCACTTTCGAACTCGGACATATCCACTGTACGTTTATTGGCACGGGCAGCAAACAAAGCAGCTTCATTCACCAGATTAGCCAGATCAGCACCGGAGAAACCAGGAGTACCGCGCGCAATCAACGCTGGTTTAACATCATCACCAATCGGCACTTTACGCATATGGACTTTCAGAATCTGTTCACGACCACGTACATCAGGTAATGGCACCACGACCTGACGGTCAAAGCGGCCGGGACGCAACAATGCGGGATCAAGCACATCAGGGCGGTTAGTGGCTGCAATGACAATAATACCCTCACTGCCTTCAAAGCCATCCATTTCCACCAGCAACTGATTCAGTGTCTGCTCACGTTCATCATGACCACCACCCAGACCGGCACCACGCTGACGCCCAACAGCATCAATTTCATCAATAAAGATAATGCATGGCGCGTGCTTCTTAGCCTGTTCGAACATATCACGCACACGGGAAGCACCTACACCAACAAACATCTCGACAAAATCCGAACCGGAGATACTGAAGAATGGCACTTTCGCTTCACCGGCAATGGCCTTAGCCAGCAACGTTTTACCGGTACCCGGAGAACCCACCATCAGCACACCACGGGGAATCTTACCACCGAGCTTCTGGAATTTACCGGGATCACGTAAAAATTCGACCAGCTCACCTACTTCATCTTTGGCTTCTTCACAACCGGCAACGTCGCTGAAATTAACCTTGACCTGATCTTCAGTCATCATGCGGGCACGACTCTTGCCAAACGACATCGCACCACGGCCACCGCCGCCACCCTGCATCTGGCGCATGATATAAATCCACAGACCAATAATAAGCAGGAAAGGCACCCAGCTGATAATGATATCCCAGAAAATGGAGCGCTCTTCAGGTGGAGCTGCTTCAACACGCACATCATTGCTCAGCAGATCATTTACCAACTGAGGATCATCAGGCGGGCTATACGTTGTAAACGTATTTCCATCTGATGTTTTACCAATAATCGTCTGCCCTTTAATCTGAACTGACTTGACTGACTTTTCTTTCACCCGGCTAATGAATTCCGAGTATGACAGCTTGTCATTCGCTTGATTGGGTACACTAAATTTACTGAATACAGCAATCAACACAAAGGCGATCACTGCCCAAATCAGCAAATTCTTTGTCAGTTCATTCATGGAAACGCTCCATTTCCGCTATGTGGTTATACAAACCACGATCAATAATTCTCAAAATTTTACACCATAAACCGGCGGGCAAGAACATATACCTCACGACTTCGTGGTCTTGAAGCAGATGGTTTACGGACTTTTACCTGTTTAAAATGGCTACGCACATCTTTGAGAAAGGCTTCAGAACCCTCCCCCTGAAACAGTTTGACCACAAAATCGCCACCCGGTTTCAGTACCTGTTGTGCCATATCCAGGGCCAGTTCACATAAATACATGGCTCGCGGCTGATCCACTGCGTCCATACCACTCATATTGGGTGCCATATCAGAAATAACAAGGTCGGCTTTTTCATCGCCTAATACCGTTAGTAATTCCTGTAGTACCGCATCTTCACGAAAATCACCCAAAACAAACTCGACGAACGGCAATGGATCAATGGGTAATATGTCACTGGCAACCACACGGCCATGCTTACCTACAAGCTGGCTGGCATACTGACTCCACCCACCGGGAGCAGCACCAAGGTCAACCACTTTATACCCAGGTTTAATCAGGCGATCTTTTTCCTGGATTTCCTGCAATTTATAAATTGCCCGGGAACGATAACCATCCTGCTGCGCTTTTTTCACATACTCATCGTCAAAATGTTCACGCAACCATCTTTGACTGCTCTTACTTCTTGCCATACTGTAGACTTAACTGTAGTCACCACGAACAAATTTCATCTCAAAGCAATGAAAGCCTGAAGCTTTCATAGTAAACTCGCGCAATTTTTCGGGAAGCCTATCATGGAATTAAAAGAAACGCAGAAAAAACGCCTCAAGGGACTTGCTCATTCCCTGAAACCGGTGGTCATGATTGGTCAGCACGGCTTAAAAGACAGTATACTGGAAGAACTCATAACGGCACTTGAACACCACCAATTAATTAAGGTTAAAATCAGTGTTGGAGATCGTGACGCAAGGGATGAAGTGATCAAACAGTTATTAGCCCATGCGAATAAAGCTGCTCTCATCCAGCAGATTGGTAATATGGCAGTACTCTATCAAAGAAACCTGAAAAAACCTGATATCCTCAGCACAGCCGGTTAACACAGATTAACTGACCAAAAAAACCAGCTTAGGCAAAAGTATTATCAAGAAAACCGGCCATAACCACCGGTTTTCTGTTTTAAGCAATACAAAAAAATTCTTTCCGGTTTACTCGGAAGTCAGCGTGATCATGTCTTTACCGCCCAGTGCAGTGTGGCAGGCAATACAACCCTGATTGCCTCCTTTTGCCACACGACCAGCCAACAACATACCTTTAGGGTTTTTATCCAACTCGCCTTCGGCATTGTACTTTGCCCAAAACCAGTCCTGATTATCTGCATCATAACCAGTTTCACGTTTAAACATGATTGTCACTGCCGCAAGATACTTATCAGGCTCATCAAAGACCTCTTTAACTGTCAGGCCATCTTTACCACCATGATTCCGCTTAACGATTAACTGGCCGCTATGCCCGTCAACAGTTGCTTCTGT
>JBMZDK010000237.1:0-6624 GCA_049614265.1 Thiolinea sp. | reverse complement strand
TTCAAACGCGTCAGTTTGCCCAGGTCAAATACATTCTCTATCCCAAGCTCTGAAAGCTTTTGCTTGGCAATTTGGCTGCGTGCGCCACTAGCACAAAATACAAGAACCGTTTTGTCTTTAAGCTGTTCTACGTACCTTTCAAGTTCGTCCAGCGGCATATTTTGAGTATCAGATACATTGTCGCGGGAAAATTCATCAGGGCCGCGCACATCAACAAGCATGGCGCCGTCTGCAATCAATTGATTTGCCTTCGCATCATCAATAGGTTTCGCCCATTGGCCCAGGAGTCTCATTAGCCCTTCATACATCCACGATAGGGTGCAGAAATGTGTAAAGATCACAATCGCTTGCAGTACCAGTAACATTGCGCCGGTAATCAAAGCCGCGAGGGGCCAGCCCAATAGGAAAAATGTGGCAGCCATCGTATTCATGATTCCGGCGGCAAAACACGCAAGGCGACGCTGAAATGGATTTGGTGGCAGCTTTACAGCACCAAATGGCTTGCGTATGAAATGGTTGTATAACAAATCCATTGGGTGTCCGGCAGGTGCAAAGAATGCCCACATTCCCAGCGCAGCCACAGCGTATAGCAGCCATGGATTTTGTGTATACAATGCGTACAGTGTAATCAAAGAGCATGCAGCAGGCGTGAAGCGTAAGCCCCATTCAATCTCTTTGAGTTCTGATGGCGTATAATGTTGATACCCTTGTTGAAATAAATTCCGTTGTTGGAGTGAAGGATCTTTTTCCGGGGACATTTTGGTGTACCTGTCTAAAGTAAATTAGAAAATCATTATATTATAACTAATTTAATCTATCCAGATGCATAAAAATCAACGCTTTTTAGGTGCAAACGCAAAAAGTTTTAGCCATAGATTGCTCAGGTTCCTGGAATAAGGCGATTCTTTCTGTTGCCAGGTTTATATCACACTGTCTGGTGAGTGATCTGTCGAGACTGAATGTAGTGGTGGAATGCATCCGTCCGTCACTATATCCTGCTGATTGGGATTTGCTAAACCAGTGGAGGCATAGCACATGCGATCAAATAAAGTTATTCACATGGTATCCTGCCATGCGGAAGGGGAAGTGGGCAATGTCATCGTCGGCGGTGTTGCACCACCTCCGGGTGATACTCTCTGGGAGCAATGCCGCTGGATTGCTAAAGACGATACCTTACGTCAGTTCGTACTCAATGAACCACGCGGTGGTGTATTCAAACATATCAATCTGCTGGTACCGGCAAAAGACCAGGACGCAGCATTCGGCTGGATCATCATGGAGCCGGAACACACGCCTCCGATGTCCGGCTCAAATTCTATGTGTGTGGCGACGGTATTGCTGGATACCGGTCTCATCCCCATGCAGGAGCCAATAACGGAATTTGCACTGGAAGCACCGGGTGGTGTGGTGCAGGTGAAGGCGCATTGTTCCGACGGTAAAGCGCAGAGTATTGAAGTACAGAATGTACCGTCGTTTGCGCACCAACTGAACGCGACGTTGGAAGTCGAGGGTATCGGCACGCTGACGGTTGATACGGCTTATGGTGGCGATAGCTATGTGCTGGTGGATGCGCAACAACTGGGATTTGATATTGTGCCGGATGAGGCGAAAGCGCTGGCTGAAACCGGAGTGAAAATCACCGCCGCAGCGAATGAGCAGTTGGGTTTTGTGCATCCCACTAATCCGGATTGGGATTTTCTTTCATTTTGTCAGTTCACCAGGCCGGTAACACGGGAAGAGGGCGTCTTAACCGGGCGTAATACGGTGGTGATTGATCCGGGCAAGCTGGATCGTTCACCTTGTGGTACGGGTTGTTCGGCGCGAATGTCGGTGTTACATGCTAAAGGTGAAATGCAGGTCGGCGATAAGTTTATTGGGCGCTCGATTATTGGCTCACGCTTTGATTGTTCGATTGCAGCCGCCAGTCAGATTGGTGAGGTGCAGGGTATTGTGCCGACGATTCGAGGGCGGGCGTGGATCACCGGAACACACCAGCTGATGTGTGATCCGGATGATCCCTGGCCGTTGGGGTATCGGTTGACGGACACCTGGCCTGCGATGGTTGGAGGGTAAGCGATGAACATCCCCATGTACCAGATTGATGCTTTCACCAGTGAGCCATTTAAAGGTAATCCGGCTGCTGTCTGTATTTTTGAAGAGTGGCCGGAAGATTTCGTGTTACAGAATATTGCCGCTGAAAATAATCTGGCGGAGACTGCATTTATTATTGTCACTGAAACGGGTTATGACTTGCGCTGGTTTACGCCGGAAGTGGAGATGGATTTATGTGGGCATGCAACGTTGGCCAGCGCGTATGTGGTATTCAGATTTCTGCAGCCTGACTGGAAAACGGTGTCTTTTCAAACCGCGAGTGGTGAGCTAATTGTCGCTTTGCAGGATGATGGTAAGCTGAGCATGGATTTTCCGGCCAGAGCACCGGAGCAGATGGCTGTCAGTGACGAATTGAGCACGGCCTTAGGACAAGTACCGCTGGAAGCCTGGCAGTCGCGCGATTTATTGGTTTTGCTGGAATCAGAACAGGCAGTGCAGGATTTTCAGCCTGACATGGTAAAACTGGCAACCCTGAAGGATCACTTCGCAGTCATTATTACCGCTCAGGGTGAGGAGGTGGATTTTGTCTCGCGCTTTTTTGCCCCGAATGCAGGCATTCCGGAAGACCCGGTAACGGGGTCGGCACATTGCACGCTGATTCCATTCTGGGCTGAACGCCTGCACAAAAATACCCTGCATGCGCGACAGCTTTCGCCACGTACCGGTGAGTTGTTTTGTGAGTACAACGGTGAGCGGGTGAGTATGAGTGGCTATGCAACGTTGTTTATGCGCGGAGAAATCTATATTTGATGATGGGTGGCCGTTGCTGTGTTGTGGTAATGCCTGCTATTTTTATTGGTAGTTCTTGCCGTCCGTTAGTGTGGCAAGGGTATAGTAGGTTAATCAATATCAGGAGGCAGTAACGATGAAAACCCTTGAGCAATGGCTGGATGCTTATAGTGAGTCCCACCAAAATATTACCAATAAGCAGATTCACAATATCTGCGTGCCGGTGATTTTCTTTGTCGTTGTTGCTTTGCTTTGGAAACTGGGGTTCTTTTTGTTTGTACTGGTTGCTGCGGGTGCCATCGGGTTCTACTATTTGCTGGGTAAGCAGGCGGCTGTTGCCGGTGCAGCAATGATTGGTGGTAGTCTGGTTTTGCAGTGGATCTTCGGTTTTGGCTGGATCACCCTGCTGGTGTTGTTTGGTTTAGCCTGGGCCGGGCAGTTTTATGGCCACAAAATCGAGGGCCAGAAGCCGAGTTTCTTTGATGATCTGAAGTTTTTGCTGATCGGGCCACTGTGGGTGGCACGACCCTGGTTGCATAAAATTAAGGTATAGATTAGCTTTGGCTGCACTCAGCTAGCTGAGAAGGTGATTGCCCCCTTCGGCTCCGTGATCGGGGCCGGAGGGCAGAGTTAGCCAAGCTTTTGTAGCATTTCCATGCCCAGCTTCCGATCAGTCATCGCAATATAAGCTGCATAGCCACGCAGCCGCTGCAAACTCTCACCTTCCGGCAGTGGCTTGCCCTGATTCAGGTTATGGATTGCTGCCCGCATCTGGCGTTTCAGTTTACGATTGACCCTTGGCCCATGTTTGTCATTCACCACTAAACCGGTAACCGTCTGTGAACGTCCCTGACGAATGATACGGGTTTTCTCTGCATTCACCTGAAAACCTTCATCGCACACAATACTATGTACACTGCCCAGTAATTGGCTAATGGCTGGCTCGCCTTTACTTTTGGCGGGCAGGCTAAAAGCCAGGTCATCCGCATAACGGGTATAACGCCAACCCAGTTTCTGTGCCAGCCCACTCAAACGCCGATCCAGTTTCAGGCATAAGGCATTGGTCAGTGCGGGGCTGGTTGGTGCACCCTGTGGCAGGCAGCGATCACCCATAGCAATAAAATAGGTCTGTCCCTGATCTTCAATCACTTCTCGCGGAGATTCGGTGCAAAGCAGCGCGAGTAGGGTGGCGATTTGCTCACCGTAACCGGCTTTCCGAAATACACCGCGTACCCGTTTCCAGCTCACCGTTGGAAAGAAGTCGGCAATATCCATTTTCACCAACACGCGGCTGTCACTGTGCTGCGCGGCATTACTGGCAATGGAACGGCCCGGTAAAAAGCCATGCGCTGAGCCATGTACCAGTAAACGTTCCAGAATATTATCCAGAATCCAGCGTTGTGCCTGTTTCAGTTGCGGGCGTGGTGCCCAAATCGCACGGTTGCCACCGGAACGTTTTGGAATCTCGAAGCGGGTGTAATGGGTTAGAGTGGCGGCCTCACGCTGATAACAAAGATGGCGTAATTCGCTGATGGATAGCTCCAGCGCTTCGGCTAACTGTGGTGCTTTGATCAGCACAGGTAGATTATTTTCCAGCAGGCGTTTTTCTGCATCCTGTAAATCCCACTGATCTCCCGCCATTTCATCATGCCAGTAGATACCTTCGCCGAGATGGACAATATGCGTCGCCTTGTAAACCTTCCAGGCTTCCTGTTTGATCTTGCGTTTTTCTGCGGCTTCTTTTTTAAGTTCAGCCTTATAACGTTTGAGTGCCGCCGCTGACATCTTGTCGGTGGACTTGCGTGCAACCATAAAACCGCGTTCATTCAATTGTTGGCGAATGTAGGCATTCATGCCACCCGCTTTCTCGATGGCTTCCCAGCGTTGTTGCCATGTCATAGTCATTGTTGATCTTATCCTTTAGCCCGGGGTATTAACCTGCCGTGATGTCCATAAACCCGCTGTTTTCCAGCTGCTGAATCTTATCCAGATAAGCACTGCGTGCTTCAGCGATGGAGTTGAACGCAAACTGTTGTTGGCGTTGCCGCTGTGCCTTTTCCCATTCCATTACCAGTCGTTGATGGTTTAATGTGAGACGGTACTGCTCCTCACGTTCACGCCGCCGACGGGAGTAGGTACGGGTTTCCTGAGTGATTTGACTGGCTTTGCGCCCGGCTTGTTGCTCCGCATAAGCCAGACGTAGCGCGATCAGGTGGCTGCACGGGCCATGGCTCAGGCCGTGTTTCATTATCTGGTGGCAACTGCATTCAGCTTTGGCAACATGACCCTCTTCATTCAGCCGCAGGCGTGACAGGTAAGTGCGCCGATCTTCCTTGACTTTGATTTCAGCGCTGATTTCGACGCCTTCGCCATGAATGATGCGCGTTTCCGGTGAGCTTATGGCTTGTTGACGTTCGACTAAATCAAAAGCCAGTTTCTCGGCCGGTTGGCGGAACTGAAACAGCGCCATATCCAGCGGTTCCTGCGTTAATGGCCGGTAACGGTACTGCGCGCTGGCGAGGTCAAACATTACCAGGCCCTGTTGGCAGGCTTGTTGCAGTGCGGTATTGCAATCATTACGACTTAGTTGAGTCGCTTTGCTGATTTGTGCCAGTGTGGCTTGTTGCGCCTGTTGTAAGTGGTTGGCTACCGTCGCCAGTGTTTCAGGGTTATCCGTTTTGCGCGGCAGTAGCAAATCAAAATTCAGCGCCTGTGACCAGTTGCTGGCCGTAAAGCCGGTAATTGCCAGTGTCAGACAAACGCCTTGCCCCCGTAAAATCCAGAAGCCCGGCATGCCATTGCCCAGCAAGGCGACGTCAATACGCTCAGTGTACGGCAGAAAACGCTTCAGCAAAGCCAGTCGCCGCCGACCCCATAAGCGGACTATCTGTGCTTGTTTGCCCTGATATGCTTCGGCAGAGCCGGTGATCACCGTGTCGTTGGGTTCTAACACCAATAAGGGCTGTTCGCCCGGTACCAGTTCAATACGCAGGCCCCGGCGTTTACCTTTAATATCAGCGTGCATGCGCAGGTGATGCAGGGTGTTATAGAGGTCAATCGGTTGTAGTGTAAAGCGAGTCGCTGGCAGCTGGGCAGAGGACTGTACCTGTAAAAAACCACGCAGCCAGCTGGTGGGGACATTGATTTTTTTCTCTAAAACCTCGGTATCTGACAGATCGGGCGCAGTTTCGGTTTGGAGTTTGACTGTTTCCTGCCCAATCGAGAAGCGGGTGTCGCGCTGACTGCGGATTTGTTCAATCCCTTGTGCCAGTGCGTCGCTGTAATCAATATTGGTGGTGCCGCATTGCACTTCGCCATCAATATCAAAGAAGCTATGGTCAAAACTCAGCATGGCATAGCTGCCTTCGTCCTTGCTGAAAACCTCAAAGCTGACCTGATCCTGTTGCACATTAATCACCGGATCAAGAATCAACCAGGCTTGCGGGTCGTTCTTTAATAACCAGTCGAAATAAGCACACTGCGCTTTCATCAGTCCCTGATGTTCACTGTTGCGGCGCATGCGCATGAAGGCTGTGTATGCGGTGCGGTCTTTTGGTACATAGCGATAATCGCTGCTGACCACGGCGAACAGGGTCGCCATTGCCTCGCGAAAGGCAATGGGTTGTTTGACTTTGGCATTAAAGCTGACTGCCTCGCGATTCAGGTGGCTAAACAGTTGCAGATGATCCTGATGGAATTCACTGGGTTGCTGATAGCGCAGGGTGAGTGCTACTGACTGGTCTGGCTGGTTTTGTTCTGTGCTCTGATCCTGTGTGTCGCTGG
>JBMZDK010000236.1:0-6706 GCA_049614265.1 Thiolinea sp. | reverse complement strand
CCGGTTGGCGTTTTCGGTAAAGCTTCAACAATCCGCACAAAACGTGGTACTGCAAACGCTGCCAGATTCTTCGCCGCTTGCTCAACCCAACTTTGAATATCCACCTTAGTGCCGGCCTGAACTTCCAGAGCAACCATCACCTCGTCTTCCATACCTTCCGCCCCGGCGGGCACCGCATAAGCCGCCGCCTCAGCAATCCCGTCCAAAGCCAGAAACGCTTGTTCTACTTCGTAGGACGAAATATTCTCACCCCGCCGTCGAATGCAATCCTTAATCCGATCCACAAACACAAAGCGCCCTTCAGCATCCAGACGCGCCGCATCACCGGTGTGAAACCAGAAATTGCGCCATGCCTCCAGCGTTTTTTCCGGCATACCGACATAACCACTCATAAAACCCCAGGGCTGTTTCGGGCGTACCATAATCTCCCCGGTTTCACCTGTTGCGACCGGTTCGTCAGTCTCAGGGTCACGAATTTCTACTGCAAAATAACGCTCATAAACCCGCCCGCAGGTGCCGGGTGCATGTTCATCAAAAGTGCCATACAACGGAATATTTACCTCTGTCATTCCATACAATGGCACCACACGAGGAACCTTAAACCGCTCACGCAAAGCCTGATCAGTAGCCGCGGGTAACGGCGCGGAACTGATGACTTGTAGTTGATGCTCACCATCGAGTTCAGAGATCGGTTGTGCTACCACAAATGCTGATAACGCACCCAGCATATTGGTGTGTGTCGCACCATAAATACGAATATCACTTAGCCAGTTAGAAGCAGAAAAACGTGCCCGAATCACCGCACAGGCACCACTTACCAGACAGGCCAATAGCTGCATATGCAAACCGTTGGCATGAAACAGTGGCAGGCAAATGTAATAAGTATGCTTACCCCACAAACGCAGATTCTCTATCGTGCCTACAGCAAACAGCACGCAATGTGCCTCCGGCATTAATACACCCTTGGATGGCCCGGATGTGCCGGAGGTAAACATAATGCAGGAAAGATCGCTGTGTTTGGCTGGGTGTACGGCTGATTCCTCCAGGGTATTGGCTGTGTTGTTTGTGAGTTCAGAGCTGCTGAAAACCTGAGCCTTATCGCTACAAGCTTTCACTGTCGTTAGATGCTCCGGATCAGCTATCACATGACTCACTTCAGCCAACGCTAACTGATGGCGTAACGGCTCACCGCGTACACTGGTATTAATCGCTACCATGGTTGCGCCCAACATTGCTAAACCCAACCAACAGCGGCAGAAAGTAACCGGATCGTCACACATCAGTGCAACGCGGGTTCCAGTGTTGACTCCTTGTTGTTGTAACCAACCTGCTGTCTGTAAAGACTCAGTTCTCAGCTTGGCAAAAGTCCACTCTGGCCCGTTGATGAAACGGATAGCAGTGCGTTTTGGGTGTTTTTTTGCTTGTTCCAGCACAATGCGGGAGATAACCCAGGATTGTGGGTTGTTGAAGCCGGTGTATTGGTGGGTCTTGGTCATTTGTGATGGCTAAATGGTAGTAGCTTATTCCGTCCCCTCCCTTGTGAGGTTCGGAAAGATCTTACCTCTCCGTCTTCCCTGAGCGTCGTTTGCAAAACAAAACGACCGAATCAAAGGAGTGCCCTTCGAGCTAAATCAAGGGTGTATCGAAAGGTCTCCCCCTTTGAAAAAGGGGGAACGAGGGGGATTTTGCTTTTACAGCATTCTTTTGGCGAGAGAAGGGTATCAGCGAAGCTGTACTTATACTTTTCAACGGTAAACCCTACCTCCACTTAGGCTCAAATTTAGGTGGTCTCGGAAAACGCGACGCAATATCATGCCGCGTCAAATCCATGTGGCTGCGCGTATATTGCTCCGAGGCATCGCTCACCGGATTATAATCCCATGAGGTATACTTGCCGATACGCAACGCACCATGCAACACCCGCCGCCGGTTTTGGTCGCTGATTACCTTTTGCCGCAGTTCCTCTGCGTCCCAATACTTATCCGCCTCTTCCCGGAATTCAGCCAGCAAAGCCTGCTGTCGCTCAGTCGCCGAATCATTGGCCAGATTCACCAGTTCATTGGGATCGGATTCCAGGTCAAATAGCTGATCCGGGTCGGCCATACAGCTGATAAACTTATACTGTCCACGCCGAATCATTAACATTGGTGCGCTGGCACCTTCGGCCAGAAATTCACTGACACAGGCATTCGGATCATCTGCATCATTGCCTTCACATAGCGGTACTAAGGAACGCCCATTCAACGGATCAATGGCTTCAGGTTGCTCATTGCCGGTAAAGCGTTGTGCCAAATCCATCAGCGTCGGCGTTACATCAACCTGCGCCACTGGTTGTGAAACTTCACGCGCTGTGAACTGTTGCGGGTTATGCACAATCATCGGAATCCGGCATGACCACTCGCGGAAGCTCATTTTGTACCACAGGCCAAACTCACCCAGCATATCGCCATGGTCAGCAGTGAAGATAATCGTGGTATTTTCCGCCATACCGCATTCTTCCAGTGTGGTGCGCAGGCGCCCCACCCACTCATCAACATAACTGACGTTAGCGTAATAAGCGCGACGTGCATTGATGATTTCCTCATCACTCACATCCACTGCATCCAGCGCAATCACTTTTTCCAGCCGCAGGTTGTGCGGGTCATTATCCTCCCGCGCCGGGCGCGATACGCCGGGCAACGGAATATCCACGTCCTCATACAAATCCCAATATTTCTGGCGGGCGGCATATGGGTCGTGCGGGTGGATAAAGCTCGCTACCATACACAGTGGCCGCTCATCTTCACTACGCGCATGATCATAAATCGCCCGCATCGTAGTTGCGCCAACCTCATCGTCATAGGCGAGCTGATTGGTAATTGAGGCCACACCTGCCTGCTTAACGCTCGACATATTGTGATACCACAGATCAATCCGCTCATCCGCATTCGTCCAGTCCGGCATCCAGCCAAAATCAGCGGGATAAACATCAGTGGTAACGCGCTCTTCGAAACCATGTAGCTGATCAGAACCGACAAAGTGCATCTTACCAGACAGGCAGGTGCGATAACCCATCATGCGCATATAGTGCGCAAAGGTCGGCATCGTCGATGGCATATACGCCGCATTATCATAACCGCCGCACTGTGAAATGTTCTGGCCGGTCATGAATGCGTAACGTGCCGGGGTACAGAGCGGGCTACTACTGTAAGCGGCTTTAAAGTTTACGCCTTCAGCTGCAAGGCGGTCGATGTTCGGGCTTTTTACCGTTGGGTTGCCGTAACAACCCAAGGCAAGGGCAGTAAGTTGATCGGCCATAATGATCAGAATATTTTGTTGAGTCATTTATCTTCCCTTTAATCTATGTGGTGGCTCCCTTCGATTGTGCTCAGGGAGCTGCTGAGAGCGGTACCACGGTCTGTCAGCTGGCTGAGCGCAAAAAAAGCTTACTCCTCAGCCACTTTAACCACTAATTTGCCAAAGTTCTTGCCTTCCAATAAACCTATAAATGCCTCAGGTGCATTTTCCAGGCCTTCAACGATATCTTCCTGATAATGAATTTTGCCTTCAGCCAGCCACTCGCTCATGTCTTTCATAAAGGGCTTGTACAAATGACCAAGGTCGTTAAATACAATGAAGCCGCGCATGGTGATTTGTTTAACCAGCATGGCGCGCATCAATAAAGCAGTGCGATCCGGCCCTTCAGGCAATGAGGTTGCGTTGTAAGCGGCAATTAGTCCACAAACCGGAATACGTGCATTGGTGTTTAACAGGGGTAATACGGCCTGGAATACCCTGCCACCAACATTCTCAAAGTAAACATCAATGCCATCACCGCAGGCTGCAGCGAGCTGCTGTGCCATATCCTCCTGATGATGATCAATACAGGCATCGAAGCCAAGCGTTTCCACTGCATGCCTGCATTTTCTGTCACCGCCTGCAATACCGACTACGCGACAACCTTTGATTTTAGCAATCTGGCCGACCAGCGAACCGACTGCGCCGGTGGCTGCGGCAACCACAACGGTTTCGCCTGCTTTAGGCTGGCCAATTTCCAACAGTCCACCGTAAGCAGTTAAGCCGGGCATACCAAGTACGCCAACGCCATAAGAAGGGTGAGGTGGGTTAGTACCCAGTTTACTCAGGCCTTCGCCATTGGATACCGCGTAGTCCTGCCAGCCATGGTAGCTGATGACCCAGTCGCCGACCGCATAGTCTGCGTGGTTGGATGCAATGACTTTCGAAACGGTGCCTGCGGTCATGACTTCATTAATGCCTACCGGCTCTGCATATGACGGCCCGTCACTCATCCGTCCGCGCATATAAGGGTCAAGTGACAGATAGATAGTACGTAACAGTATTTCACCTTCGCCCGGAGTAGGGGCGGGTGTCTCATCAAGCTGGAAGTTGTCAGCGGTTGGTGCGCCAATTGGACGTGATTTCAGCAGGATGCGACGGTTAACAGCATCAGTCATTAGAATTCCTCAATATAGACAATGTTGGGCGGGAGGCAACCCGGATCGGCCTCCTGAGTGTAGGTTGATGCTATCATTATGTTTTGTGTTGAGAAACCAAATTCGGCATCGAAGATTGCATTATGTAGTTGATATGTCTTCTGGCCAATGCACTGTTGTCATGGGGTATTGAAATCATGACTTACTGAGTAAATTGGCATGCGCACTTATTGAGCTTGATATAATATGAACCACATCATGGTGAATTGCCTCTAATTAACTGACTTCAATCATATTCTGAGAGAACAACATGGGAATACTATTAACGTTGATCGCCCTGCTTATTGTGTATATGGGCGTTATGATGGTTTGGAAACCTGACTCAGTAATGGGCATGGTTAAGCTATATGCGGACGAAACCGGCCTGCAGGTGCTGGCCTCTGTCGGGCGTATTTTGCTGGGGGTTGCGCTATTGGTTTATGCGGGTCAGTCGCAGTTGCCAGGTGTTTTGACCGTGTTGGGTTGGTTGGCGATATTTACCGGTATCGTGTTTCTCTTTCTCAAACAGGAAACCTTCAGTGATCTTATCCGCAGCATGATTAACCAGTATGGTGATTTCGCCCGTATTGCCGGTGCCGTTGTGGTTGCGATGGGTTTATTGATTTTATACGCCGTATTCTGAGCTGATCATCAAAGGTTTCAGGCCGGGCGTGCAATGCCTTTCAACGTTGAAAATGGCAAGTCTTTTGCCAGAAATAAAAAATCCTGCATAAAGGCTGCCTGAAGGCTGTCTTCACGCACGGCAGCGTGCAGGGTGTTATGAATTCCGTCGCCACCCAATGAGCGGGCGGTGATATAATTCCGCGCTTTGTATTCTTCAGCTGCCCAATTGGGCAGGACGCATAAGCCCCGGCCGCTGGCTACTAATGCCACCATCATTACGGTTAGCTCGCAGCTGCGGATATGCGCGGGTTCAACATTGGCCGGGTTGAGAAACAGGCGGAAAATATCCAGCTTGCGGTGTGGTACGGGGTAGATGATTAGCGCATGTTCGCTCAGCATTTGCGGCTTAATCCATTTTTCTTTCAGTAGCGGATGTTCATTCGGCAGAATTAGCTGTGCCTCATACTGAAACAATGGAATGTAGCTAATGCTGTTTAATGGTTCCGGATCAGCGGTAATGACCAGATCCAGATCCCCTTCCAGTAAGGCACCAAGACTGTCAAAGCTGAAACCGCCGGAAATGTCGAGTTCAACCTCAGGCCATTGGCGCCGGAATTGATCCAGCGTTGGCAGCAGCCACTGGTAACAGGAGTGGCATTCAATCGCCAGATTTAGCCGCCCGCCATCACCATTAACCATTCGCGTCAAATCCTGTTCCAGCCGATCAAAACGTGGCGCAATATTATTCGCAGTATCCAGTAATCGTTGCCCGACTGCTGTTAGCCGTAGGGGTTTTGTTTTGCGATTAACCACTGGCAAGCCTATGCGTTTTTCCAGCTCGCCTAATTGATGTGAGAGTGCTGAGGGGGTGAGGTGTAGCTGGGTTGCTGCTTCCGCCAGCGTTTCTGCATGGTGCAGGCATAAAATCAGGTCAAGGTGTTTGCGTTGTATATTCATTTTAAGGCTGTCATTTCGTGACTGAATGTCTCTGGCAGTTTCTCCGGCAGCCTGTTAGGGTTTGCCCGGAAATCAGGATTAACGATGGGGTTTATGATGGCAGCATTGCAGCAGCAAATCGATTTTATCAGGGAGCTTGACCAGCTAAAGCGTGTTCACCGCAAACTCAAACTCCGGTTTGATAATGATCGGTTTGAAAATAGTGCTGAACACAGTTGGCATATTACGCTGGCAGCGCAGGTATTACAGCAATACGCTGAGGAAAATATTGATATTAGCCGTGTCACGATGATGCTGCTGATTCATGATGTGGTAGAGATTGATGCTGGCGATACTTTTGCCTTTGCTGATCAGGCGGCACAGGATGCACAGGAAATTGCAGAACATCAGGCAGCAGAACGGTTGTTTGGCCTGTTGCCCGAAGAACAGAGTGAACAGTTTCTGACGTTATGGCATGAATTTGAGCGTGCTGAAAGCCCTGATGCACGTTTTGCTAAAGCTATCGACCGGATTCTGCCATTATTTCAGAATATGCAAAATGGCGGTGGCAGCTGGCGTGAACATGGTGTTACCCGTGAGCAGGTGCGGAAGCGCAATGACTATTTGCAGCAGAGCGCTCCGGCGTTGTGGGAATATGCTTGTGAACAGATTGA
>JBMZDK010000235.1:0-6803 GCA_049614265.1 Thiolinea sp. | reverse complement strand
TACAAATAATCCGAAGCAAAATCAGCCAGGCGTGAACGTTCGCCTCGCTGTAGGGTGATATGCCCACTGTGCTCCCAGTCTTTAAACCGATCGACCACGTATGTTAGTCCTGAAGATGTTTCGGTCAGGTAAGGGGTGTCGATCTGCGCAATATTCCCCAGGCAAATAACTTTAGTGCCCGGCCCGGCACGGGTGATGAGTGTTTTCATCTGTTTGGGCGTCAGGTTTTGTGCTTCATCGATGATGATATAGCGGTTGAGGAAGGTGCGGCCACGCATAAAGTTAAGTGATTTGACCTTGATTTTGCTCATCAGGAATTCATCTGTTGCATTGCGTCCCCATTTGCCGCCTTCGCTGGGTTGTGTCAATACTTCAAGATTGTCCATCAGGGCACCCATCCACGGGGCCATTTTCTCTTCTTCGGTGCCAGGCAGAAAGCCAATATCTTCTCCCACTGGTACAGTGACACGAGTCATAATGATTTCTTTATAGAGATTATCATCCAGTGTTTGTGCTAATCCGGCGGCGAGGGTTAACAGGGTTTTTCCGGTTCCCGCTGCGCCGAGCATGGTTACCATGTCGATTTCCGGATCAGTCAGTAGATTGAGGGCAAAGTTCTGTTCGCGGTTACGGGCAGTAATGCCCCAGATTGCATGGCGTTGTTCGGTGAAATCGCGGATTGTTTCAATCACTGCATGGTCATTATGCTGTTCGCGCACGATGGATTGCAGGCCGTGTTCGCCCTCCTCAAATAAAAACATGCCGGGCTGCCATTCTTCCGTGAGCGGGCCATGTAAACGGTAGAAGGTATGACCTTCTTCCTGCCAGGATTCGACACCTTTTCCATGCTCATCCCAGAAGTCTTCGGGTAGCTCGTAGAAGCCATTGGGCAGCAGATCGGCGTCATCCAGTACCTGATCATTAAAATAGTCTTCTGCCGTCAGGCCAACAATATTGGCTTTGATGCGCAAATTTATATCTTTGGAAACCAGAACGACCTGACGGTCATTGTGCTTTTCCTGCAGATAAAGCGCTACGCCAAGAATTGTATTATCCGGTGAGTCGCCCGGTAAATTGGGAGGTAGTTTATTGGCAATGGTTTGGGTCTGAAAATACAGCTTGCCGTGTGCAATTTTTCCGTTGCTGAAGATATGATTCGCGTCCAGTGAAACACCTTCTGTTAGCGAGCTGCCGTTTTCAGCCTGAATGAGGTCGTTGAGGAAACGGCTAACCTGACGTACATTGCGGGCAACTTCTGATACCCCTTTTTTGCCTTTATCGAGTTCTTCCAGAACCACCATCGGCAGGAAAATATCGTGTTCCTGAAACCGGAACAGGGCAGTGGGGTCGTGCATTAATACATTGGTGTCGAGGACAAAAATTCTTTTGCTTTGATTTGATACGCTGTCCTGTTCCTGCTGGCTGTTTGCCTGATTGTTTTTTGTCATGCTTTCTTATTGCGTCTTAGTATTTTATCTTATCGATGATTTATAATGATCTGACTGCTTCCAGTACATTGGCTACGTGATCTTTAACTCTGACTTTACGCCATTCCTGACGCAGAATGCCACTTTTGTCGATAATAAATGTGCTGCGTTCAATGCCCCGTACCTGCTTGCCGTACATATTTTTCATCTTAATGACGTCAAATAAATCGCAAACTGCTTCATCTTTGTCTGAAATCAGCTCAAAGGGAAATGATTGTTTCGTGCGAAAGTTTTCATGGGCTTTTAGTCCATCACGGGAAATGCCAAATATTTCCGTATCCAGTTCCTGAAATGCTGTGTAGTTATCACGAAAATCCTGACCTTCTGTGGTACAGCCCGGTGTGCTGTCTTTGGGGTAAAAGTACAGGACGATGTTCTTGTTGTTTCGGAAATCTGACAGTGTGAAGGTCTTTTGTGATGTCATTGCTGCGCTAAAGTCACTGACGGCCTCGCCGACGACGGGTAGGGTCATAATTTGCTCCTCAAAAAGTGGGGAAAGAATTATGCATTATGCCGGACATGAAAAAGAAAAACCCGCACCGGGGTGCGGGTAAGTGAGTGTTGGCTGCAAACATCCCTGTTAAACAGCGCGTTTGGAGTTAAGGAGATGGAGAACTCCGGTGTAGTCTTTATGAAAAAGTTTTGCTTTACTAACTTGCTTTCTTAACAGTCAACTCTTGCTAACTGCTTAGTGACAACGTCTCCACTTCAGGTGGAATTTAACCTTGTTTTTCAGGTCAAGTGTGTCAATTGCGGCGTAGCTGTTGCGGGTCTTGGCACGCAGGTTACTGTTAATACGCAGGTTAACGCTACGTCCACAACCAGCCCAGGTCAGTGTGCGGTGCTGCATATTGTCACGCTTCAGGAAGTCAGTACCATTGCTTGAGTTAATGTTGCTGGTTAACCAGGGTGTATTCGGCTGACCAGCGAAGAAATACTTACGCTTGAGCTGAACTTTACCTTCTGCGTAGCCCTGCCAGTCAGCGGTCATCACTGATACCTGATAGCCCTGAGGTACGTGTACCGGAACTGCGAAGCTGCATGCAGCGCGGCGTACGCCACTTACTGAGTCTTTACCGGCATCGTAGCCGTCGAACAAGATACTGAGAGTGTCAGTGTTGGCGCCGCTGACGGCAATGGAGCCTGCGGGACAACCGGTGCCTGCGAAGTTAATAGGGCTTTTAAAGAAGACTGAACTGGCGCTTGCAGTAGAAGCCATAGACATGCTGAGTAATGCTGTAGTTGCGATTGCAGTTAAAATTTTCATCGTGTTTTCCTCACGTATCGTTTGCAGTAATTTGTGTGTTCAGAATTTATGTTTACTTTCTGTGTTCTGGCTGGTGTGTTTCTTGTGTTAACCAGCATGTGAACTATGATGCCAACTCCGCGTTTGCTTGTGCATCCCTCGTATGAGTGTGGATGTTATAAAATATTTTCGGGTCTGACTCCCCAAAATGAGTGACCCGTGATTTACCCCGAACAACTCCCCTGTTTAAGGGAGGTTGCCAATAATTTGTTTCCTGTATAAAGGTGTGAGGTGAATCATATTTGCCTCTTGCTTGAGGAATCCCCGTCTAACCGGATGAAAACCAATGCAATCTATGCAGCCACATAAAATATATAAGGTGTTTTTAGTTGAAGATGATAACGGCACGTTACAACGTCTGGCAGAAGTTGTGCGTGATGAACCGAATCTTGATCTGGTCGGTATGGCAATGAACTTTGCTGATGCCAGTGCCTGGCTGGATCAGAATAGTCCTGACGTGTTGCTGACGGATCTTGGTTTGCCCGATGGCAATGGTCAGCAGTTGATTAAACAGACCCGTGCACAGCATGAACAGGCTGAAATTATGGTGGTTTCACGCTTTGGTGATGAAAACAGTGTGGTTGAAGCCATTAAATCGGGGGCGGGTGGTTATCTGCTGAAAGATGAGTCTCATGAGCATATTGCTGACAGTATTAATCAGCTTTTACAGGGCGGTTCGCCGATTAGCCCGGCGATTGCACGCTATATTCTGGACTTTTTTAAGAATGATGAGATTGCGGCCAGTCATGAAGATGCTAACGAAGAAGATCCGGATGTTGCTCTGACACCAAAAGAAAAAATGGTGTTGCAATATATTTCACGGGGGTATTCCAATAAGGAAATAGCCCGTTCACTGGAAATTTCACCGCACACTGTTGCGTCACACATTAAACGTATTTACCGCAAGCTGGAAGTGAACTCACGCAATGAAGCTGTGTTTGAAGGTTGGAGAATGGGGCAGTTGAGTATCCGTAAATCTGCTCCGGCTCCCAGCAGTACCAATAAAGATGCACAACAGGTGGCGGAGGCACTGCTAACTGGAGGTAAGAGTTGTCAGGATGTGATGGATGTACTGCAACTGGCTTACCAAATGGATGTGTCGTCAGGTCTGCGGGTGATGCGGCAGATTAGCGCAAAAACAGCCGATATCTTTAATGCGGCGAAAGCCTGTTATCAGCTTGAAGATAAACAGGTTGTGGAAGCTATGCTGAATGCTGGCTTTAGTCATGAGGAAGCGTTACAGGCGATGCTTGGTCAGTGAAATTACCCGAAATTGTGAAGACGTTGTGGGGGCTGATCTGCAGTATTTTGAATCAGCTCATCAGCAACGGGAAAAAGCTGCTGGCTTCAGAGAAGCTGTTGCCGGTATTTGCCTTACTGCTAATGACTATAGCGCTGATATCGGTTTGGCAAATTAGCCAGGTGAGTTTTCTGCCACCGGCAGACAGCATCAATCTCACCAAAAACATGAAGGCTCAGGTGCGGATGGATACTGGTAATTTATGTCCGCCATCAATAGCCAGCACAATGATACTGGATGATATTGTGAACGATACCCTGCAAACAAAATTATGGTCGTGCGTGGAAAACCTCCATAAGGCGGAGGGTAATGTCGCCGGTGCAGTGGTTTTGCCTGATGAGTGGCGTGATAATTCTGTGTTACGTGATGCAGGTTACCCACAACGTGTTCTTTATAGTATTGATTATCCTGTGCACTACTGGCCTGATGCCGGACTCGGATTGTGGAGTCTGGTGATAACCGGTGTGGGACATAACGCAGCCGTTTTTCTGAATGGCAGGCTATTAGGCTGGAGCGGCAGCTTTGAACCGCCTTATGCCCGCAATCATGCCCGGCCACTGAGTTTTCCGGTGTCGGATGGTTTACTGGAAGAAGGTGAAAACCGTTTCGATATATACGTGGTGTCTGAATCGTCACAGGCTGGTTTTTTGGGCAAGGCCTATATTGCGCCAGCGGAAATGCTCACTGCTGAGTTTCGCCTCTATCATTTTTTCCGCTATACCGCACCACAGATTATTTGTATTAGTACGGCTGTACTCAGTGCTTTGATGTGTGCACTTTGGTTTTATCGTCGCAGGGACGTCGAATATGGTTTATTCGGCCTGATTGGCTTGTTTTGGTCGGTGCACACCATGGATCAGTTCTTTGTCAATATTCCACTGTCAACACATAGCTGGAGTTGGCTGGTTCAGGCCAGCTTTGGGCTAATGGTTTTGTTTAGCATCCTTTTTATTCATCGTTTTCTCGGCTTGTCACGGCATAAATCTGAGTGGATGCTGATGGCTGTTTCCGCTGTGTTGATTGGGTTGCTTTGGCTGGTGCCTGATGCCTGGTTATTCACAGTATCGGCTTACTTCTGGAACCCGTTGGTATTGCTGGGCGCACTGTATGTGTTGGTGTGCACCTTGGTTGCTATCAGAGAAAAGCCCGGGCTGGAACTGTATGCATTAACCACAGCAATTGCAGTGATCTTTTTGCTGGCCTGTCGCGACCAGATGGTGATGTTAGGTTTGTTACCGATTTACGAAGGGCGTTTTTTGCATTTTGGAGCACCTTTCCTGCTGTTGGCTTTTACCTGGATTTTACTGCGCCGGTTTGTGCATTCACTGCAAGCTTCTGAACAATTGAATCTCGAATTACTGCAGTTTAATGAAGAACTGGAAACCCGGGTCGAAGAGAAGAGTCAGCGAATTGCCAAAAGCTATGAAATGATTCGTGAACTGGGCCAGGAAAGAGTGGTGCAGGAAGAACGCTCGCGGATTATGCGTGATATGCATGATGGTATTGGTGTCTATTTAACCAGCATGCTGCGCCAGCTTGAGTTTGACCCACCGGATCGTGAGCATTTGAGAGATTCGGCCCACAATGCACTTAATGATTTACGCCTGATGATTGATTCATTAGGTAATGCCAGTACGGATTTACCTGCAATGTTGGGTATGTTTCGTACCCGGATCACCACCCTGTTAGATGCCTGTCAGGTTGAGCTGGTCTGGGAGGTTGGTGATCTGCCGCCGGTAGAGGACTTTGGTCCGGAACGTGCGCTAAATCTTTTACGTATTTTACAGGAGGCGATTACCAATGCGCTCAAGCATTCTGCCGCAGATCAGATAGTTTTATCTGCGGTCACGGAAACCATGGGGGAGAAAAACAGTCAAATAATCATCAGGGTACAAGACAACGGTAAAGGTTTTGTGCCTCAACACTTACCAGGAAACGGGCTGAAGAATATGGAGCATCGGGCCCGGAAGATTAAAGCCGGATTTGTGCTGGAGAGTAATCCTCAGGGCACGGCTATTATCGTGACTTTACCGGTTTTTGTTCAATTAGAAGATTCGCTGCCGGATGCAGAAAATAACAATTCACTGGCGGGCGATTCGTAACTTAGGATGAGGATATTATGTTGTTTACTCAGTTAAAACAGCTTTCAATACGGGCCATTTCATTATCAGTATTGCTGCTTACATTAGCGGGGCAGGAAGCTTATGCCGCTAATAAAACGTCATACACCAAAGTGGTAAATCACGGTGAAAGTTCTGGTGGCAAAGGTAACGACCCTTTTACATTAAAGGGGCCAAAAGTCAGCGGTGCAGCCTGCGCTGTTTTTGTAGATGCCAGTGTGGATTATAAAAAACGCCGTTTTGGTGAAGCCAAAATTGTGAATAAACCGGCTAAAGGCTGCAATCCGGCAAAGCAGACTTGTCGCTTAAGTGTTGATTGGCGGCACGCACCGGCCGGACGTTTAAACTATCGTATTACAGCCAGTTGGAAGATAAAAAGCTCAGGCTGTTAAGTGGTGCGACAAAAGTTCTCAGACACTTAAAACAGTCTGGCTAACAGAGTAGGGCTTATACAGTCATGAAAACTTTTGTGCACATACTTAGCGGTGGTTTTTTGTAAAAATTGACAGGTAAAGTGACGTTTTTAATACCTGTTTGCTGTTTCGCAGCAGCAGGTTTGATGTTCTATCCTTATGCTTGTGGAAAGATGA
>JBMZDK010000234.1:0-6896 GCA_049614265.1 Thiolinea sp. | reverse complement strand
AAGGTTGAAAGTACGAGGTGCCCTGTTAATGCTGACTGCACTGCGATTCGTGCCGTTTCCACATCCCGCATTTCACCAATCATAATAATGTCAGGATCCTGCCGGACAATAGAACGCAATGCATCCGAAAAAGTCAGACCGATCTTAGGGTTTGCCTGGATTTGGTTAATACCTTCCAGCTCGTATTCCACCGGATCTTCAACCGTCAGCACTTTATTTTCCGGTGTATTCATTTGAGTAAGCGCGGAATAAAGCGTTGTGGTTTTACCTGATCCCGTCGGGCCGGTGACCAATACCACGCCATGCGGTGCTTTCAATTCATTTTGAATACGCTCGAAATTATCCGGTGAAAAACCGAGCGAAGCCAAATCAAGATTGACGCTGTTTTTATCTAACAGGCGCATGACCACACTTTCACCATGCATCGTTGGCACAGTCGAAACACGCATATCTATTTCTTTACCCTGTGCTTTAAGCTGAATCCGGCCATCCTGAGGCAAACGCCGTTCTGCAATGTTCAACCGTGCCATCAGCTTAATGCGTGATAACACAGCTGCAATCATATTTGCCGGTGGTGAATCAACCTCATGAATCACACCATCAATGCGATACCGGACTTTCAGGTGATTCTCAAACGGCTCAATATGTATATCAGAGGCGCGCATGCTCATCGCCTGCGTCATAATCTGATTTACAATTTTAATAACCGGCGCTTCGCTGGCCATATCTTTGAGGTGTTCGATATCATCTGAACCATCATCATGACTGGTGATTTCAAACTCATCGCTATCGCTGACTTCAGTCGCGCTATAAAGCCGTTCTATATTAGCGCGTATTTCTGAAGGAATACCCAGATAAGGCTTGATATTACGCCCTGTCGCCATTTGAAGGGCATTCACTGCAAACTCATTCACCGGATCGGACATTGCAACATGCAACTGTCCACCTGCTTCACGCAGTGGGGCTATTTCCGACGAACGCATATAATTGATCGATATACTCAGCCCTTCAACGGCTACTTCCGGATAATCCTTTGTCAGAGCCAACGGTTTGTGAATATGACGGGATAAGACAACGGCTACTTCCTGCTCAGTCAAAACCCCCAAGCGCACTAAAACACTACCCAATGGTTGATTAATTTCAGCCTGAGCCCTCAAAGCCCGTTCTAAATCAGCAGGTTTAATTTTCCCAAGTTGAATCAGGCGTTCGCCAAATCGGGGGGAAGGTGGTGAGGATGTTACAGCCGTCATAGGTATTGTCTTAGTTATTGTTATATTTTTCAGGCCAGATTCCAATCAGGAATCGAAAAACAGAAACTGCTCAAGCCCACAGCTTATTAGATATAATTTTTATTTATAAGAGAAAAACTTGCAAGAAGTTTTTCTCCGATGGTCAAAAAACCTGCGGTCGGACACATCGCCCGGCCACGAAAGTCTGCAGGTTAATACGTGCTGCCACCCATAAACATAGCACCACCAATGCCTACAACCATCATACCAATGACTGCGATAATGCTAATCAGAGTCAGTATTCCCATCAGCTTCCAGAAGCTCGCCTGTTGCGCCAGTGCCGCTTCCAAATCAGCAAGGCTCATGCCGGTTACCGCACGTTTAATTGAACCGGCATATTTCAGCAGGTACAGCGACGCCATGAAATAAATAATACCCAGAATAAAATAGAATGCTGTCATGCCGTAAATGAAACCGCCCGGCATTGCTCCGGCACCTTCCATACCCTGCATCATACTACCACCAAACAACATCCCCACTGCTGCGATAATGATGAAGGCGGTGCCAATGAATCCCATAATGGCCAGTAGCAAAACCCATGGCCGGGTCTTACGCAACGAAGTAACAATACTGTCGGTCATTAATCCGGTGCCACCACTCACATCGCGAACAGTAGACTGGGGAGGTGCGTAGGCATCTTGTGCGCTCATTCTGTTTTCCTTTTTGTTTGTTAAAAATTGCTTAGACTATGAATATAGACCAAGCTGTTTAATTCGTCACCATCTGCACGATGATCTGCTGCCAATAAACTGCGCTTATCACAAAAACAGGTAACACCGGAAAGGTAAAATTAAACTTTAGGCCAGATAGTGCTACTCTTAGCCTCAGGTTTATTACCGATGTGTGTTACAAAATCCTATTTCTGGCCCCTGTGAACAAAATGAAGAAAATCATGATACAGCGCTTGCTTACAGCTTCTGTTCTGTCTGTCTTGCTCAATACAACAACACTTGCAGAAACAACAACCCAATCTGATAATCAGCAAGCAGCAACTCCACAACAATCAACCATGATCGTACTGGACGGTTCAAACAGTATGTGGGGGCAATTACAGGGCATTAATAAAATTGTCACGGCGCGGGAGAGTCTGAAAACACTGTTGGAGAATGCTCACGGCAGCATCAATTTTGGTTTACTGACTTACGGTAATAAACGCAAAAAAAGCTGTAATGATTTCACGTTAGTCAGCAAACCGGATGACTATGACATGGTCAGTTTGCTGAAAAATATTTACCGCATGAACCCTAAGGGACGCTCACCGATAGCAGATGCACTGAAAAAAGCGGCCTCAATTCTCCCTGCAGAAAATGCACATATCTTATTAGTGAGCGATGGTGAAGAAAGTTGTGATGGTGATCCCTGTGCAGTTGCTAAAGAGCTGCGGGAAGCAAACCCTTCGCTACAGATTGATGTCATAGGCTTTCGTGCTGAAAAAGAAGCACAACTGGAGTGTATTGCCGAAAATGGTAATGGCGCATTTGTTGTTGCAGATAATACCGAGCGCCTCAAGACCTTATTAGCCGGTGTTCAGGCAAAAGCCCAAATGATCCAAAATGCTGACAGCGGTAGCGATGAGACCGATGACAACAGCCTTCCCGGCAGTGTTGAAATCAGCATTAAGCCAAACGGTACTCAACTGCCTCCCAGAGCAAATTATTCTATCTATACGCTGGATGGAAACAACGTTGCCAGTTTCACCTCCCGCACTCAGGTCAAAGAATACCTAAAACCCGGACAATACCGGGTAAAAGCATTGTGGAAAGGGCGCAGCGAAACCAATACCGTCAGAATCAAATCCGGTCAAACCAGTCGGCTTGAGTTTGATGCCGGTATTCCTGCGGTATTACGTATTTCAGCGATAGATGCTGACAAATTACCGGTCGCAGTCAATTACAGTGTTTATATGCAAAACGGTGATTTTATTTCACAACACGTCTTGCGCAGCTCAGTTGAAGCAAAAATACCCGCCGGTGCTTACCGCGTAAAAGCCGATTACAACGGGAAAGTGATAGAAAAAAATCTTCGGGTAATTGCCGGACAAAATAACGATTACACGTTTGAATTCGAGGATTAAATACAAATAGCCAGAACTGAACTATTGCGGTGCTGTCAAAAACGTTAGATAGTTGTACAGGGGCTTCCTTCCCAATTTTAAGCAACTAGCTAATCAAACTAATAATGACTAAAGGAGTTATTCCAATGAAAAATACAGCTACCCTGAAAATTGTCACAGCTGTTGTTGTTTCTGGCCTGATGTTAACCGGCTGTAACACCACAAACGAGCGCATGGGTGCTACGACCGGCGCAGTACTGGGTGGTGTCATTGGCCATCAATTCGGTAAAGGCCGCGGTAAAACAGCAGCAACTATTGCCGGTACTATTATCGGCAGCCAGATCGGCGGCAACATTGGCGCACAAATGGACGCAAGAGACCGTCAGTACGTGAACAATGCTGTGTATAGCGGTCAACAAACCAGCTGGCAAAACCAGCAAACCGGACATCGTTATACAGCAACTCCGGGTAATGTTTACAACGCCAACTATCAGGGCCAGCAAACCGTATGCCGCCCGGTTACGGTCGTCGGCTATATCAATGGTCAGCAGCAAAATATTCAGATGAATGCTTGCCGGGATAGCAGCGGCCAATGGCAGGCAACTCAGTAGTAACAACAAATGTTTGCAGGAGGCTGTACGATTACAGCCTCCTAGCTTTTCATGCCATGATCCCGCTAAAACCCCAGACAGCTGTTATCGCGTTCAGGACGTGGTGATACAACAATTATCAAGCATAGGTACGCTGCACGTAAGCATCAACCAATGCCTGAAATTCCTGAGCAATGTTCTCGCCTTTCAGCGTTACTGTTTTTTCACCATCCTCATAAACCGGCGCCACTGGTCGTTCACCACTGCCCGGCAAACTAATCCCGATATTTGCATGCTTACTTTCTCCGGGGCCGTTCACTACACAACCCATAACTGCGACAGACATGCTCTCAACACCTGAATATTGTGATTTCCAAACCGGCATTTGTGCGCGTAACCAGTTTTGAATCTGTTCAGCTAATTGCTGGAAGTAATCACTGGATGTCCGCCCACAGCCCGGGCATGACACAACCTGCGGGGTAAAAGAGCGTAGTCCCATTGCCTGGAGAATTTCCTGACCAACCACCACTTCTTTTTCACGTGGCGCACCGGGTTCAGGTGTCAGGGAAATACGAATAGTGTCTCCAATTCCCTCTTGTAACAATACTGACAGTGCAGCGGTTGAAGCGACAATCCCTTTGCTGCCCATACCTGCTTCAGTCAATCCTAAGTGCAAAGGATAATCACAACGGGCAGCCATATCACGATAAGCTCTAATCAAACCCTGCACATCACTGAGTTTGCATGACAGAATAATATGATCATGCGGCAAACCATATTCTTCCGCTTTACCAGCACTGGTTAGCGCCGACTCAATCAGCGCCTCATGCATCACCTCATTCAGATCCAATGGTTGTGGTAATTTTGCATTCTCATCCAATTTTCGTGCTAATAATTCCTGATCCAGCGACCCCCAATTCACACCAATTCGCACGGGTTTATCGTATTCACAGGCAAATTCAATCATTTGTGCAAACTGTTCATCACGACGTTTACCACGCCCGACATTACCGGGGTTAATCCGATATTTCGCCAGTGCTTCAGCACACTCCGGCACAGCACTCAATAACTTGTGGCCGTTATAATGAAAGTCCCCAATCAATGGAACCGGACAGTTCATTTTATCGAGGCGCTCGACTATTTCCGGCACCGCCCGGGCTGCCTCAAGGGTATTGACAGTAATTCGCACTAACTCTGAACCGGCCTGCGCTAATTCAGCACACTGAATTGCAGTACGCAAAGCGTCAGCTGTATCAGTATTAGTCATTGATTGAACAACAACCGGATACTCACCACCTACCATGACGTCACCTACATTGACAGCCACTGTTTTATGACGTTTAAGGAGCGAGAAATCAGACAAAGAACTGGACATAAAAAGATCACGTTTATAAATTATTGAGGCTTTGATTATGCCTGAATTATGTGACGAATTCCCAACAGAACTATTTACATTGAAATTGATTATGGTATGTTGACTAACCAATCAGTCAGGGGGTGGCTAACTGACTGTATTGTGACCGCAACACCACTTTAATCAGGATACTCATGACTGAATCATCAGAACCGTTTGTCAGCTTCCGTGAAGTACAAAAAAGCTATGACGGCGAAATACTTGTTGTAAAAAACCTTAATCTTGATATCGCTCCCGGGGAATTTTTGACAATGCTTGGCCCTTCCGGCTCAGGTAAGTCAACCTGTCTCATGATGTTGGCAGGTTTTGAACCGGCAACTCATGGTGAAATCTATCTGGGTGGAAAACCCATCAATAAAGTCCCTCCGCACAAACGCGGAATTGGTATGGTTTTCCAGAATTATGCGCTGTTTCCCCACATGTCTGTTGCTGAAAACCTTGCCTACCCACTACAGGTGCGCAAGATGTCTAAGTCAGACATCAATGCGAAGGTTAAACGGGCGCTGGACATGGTGGAGTTGGGTGCTTTCGGTGACCGTCGCCCGGCTCAACTGTCAGGTGGCCAACAGCAACGTGTTGCTGTAGCCAGAGCACTGGTTTTTGAGCCTGATCTTGTTTTGATGGACGAGCCTCTGGGTGCGCTGGATAAGCAACTGCGGGAACAGATGCAGTATGAAATCAAGCATATCCACGAGCGACTGGGTGTTACAGTCGTCTATGTAACCCACGATCAAACTGAAGCACTAACCATGTCAGATCGGGTTGCCGTATTTAATGATGGGGTTATCCAGCAACTGTCAACACCTGATGAACTTTACGAACGCCCGAAAAATGCCTTCGTTGCCCAGTTCATTGGTGAAAATAACACCTTATCCGGAACTGTGGAGAGCATTGACGGATCAAAATGTACGGTAAAGACTGACGCAGGAGAACGGGTTGTTGCAGAAAAGGTCAATATTGATAAGGTTGGTGATCGCACTACTCTGTCACTAAGACCGGAACGGGTTGAACTTGACCCTCAAACGGCAATGGATGATGTTTTACCCGGCAAAATCGAAGAATTGATTTATCTTGGTGACCACATTCGTGTCCGGGTGGATGTTGCCGGAAACGATCAGTTTATTGTCAAAGTACGCAACCGCTCCGATATGCGTCCATTACAAGCAGGTCAGACAGTCAATATTGGCTGGAACTCCAGTGACTGCAAAGCACTGGATTTCTCAGGCTAAACGATTGTTTCCACAGAAATATATTATAGATAATCGCTGCTTCGCAGCACTTGATTTTCAACAGGAGGAGAACCTATGAAACTTCCAAAACTACTACTATCTACAATGATAGCTACCGGCCTGATGGCTACTACTGGTATGGCTCAGGCAAGTGATTCAATCACTGTTGTATCTTGGGGTGGTGCCTACACCAAGTCACAGGTTGAGGCTTACCACAAACCATGGATGGCGAAAACCGGCAAGCAAATCAAATCTGAAGATTACAACGGCGGTACTGCTGAGATTAAAGCTCAGGTAGAAGCTGGCAATGTAACCTGGGAT
>JBMZDK010000233.1:0-6943 GCA_049614265.1 Thiolinea sp. | reverse complement strand
AGGAGCTATTCGAATTTAAAATCGAAAATATAGATATTTTTATCTGTTTATATCGCTTTAATCGATTTTAGTATTCATCAATACTTTGCCTCATGAATTTGAACCCCGGAGGCTGAGATGACGTTGTTAAACGAACAACAATTTAAACAGATATCAACAGCTGTGAATGATTTGACGCCTGCACAGCTGGCATGGGTGGGTGGTTACCTTTCCGGTTTGTCGCTGGGGAAAAGTGAAAGCAATATTATCCCCTTTCCGCAGATAAATATTGCGCCGGTTGCAGCACAGCCAATCCTCAGCACAACCATTCTATACGGTAGCCAGACAGGAAATAGCCGAGGAGTGGCGGAACAATTACAACAGCACTTAATCACTACCGGTACAGAGCAGGTTAGTTTGCAGAGTCTGAGTACATATCGTCCACAGCAGCTTAAAAAAGAGCAGCGGGTATTATTTGTGGTGAGTACACATGGCAATGGTGAGCCACCTGACGATGCTCTGGGCTTTTTCAACTTCTTAAACAGTCAGCGTGCTCCACAACTGGATGGTATTTATTTTGCTGTTCTGGGGTTAGGTGATTCCGCTTATGACGAGTTTTGTCAAACCGGGAGGGAATTAGATCAGCGCCTTGAGGAGCTGGGGGGCGAGCGCTGGTTGCCCCGTGTTGATTGCGACGTTGATTATCAGGATGCCGCCAGAGAATGGCAGCAGGCAGTTCTGGGGAAGTTAAAATCAGAACAGACTGAGCAATCCGCACAGTCTGTTCCGAGTGTGAAAAATATACCATTGGAGGTCAAGCCCTCAACGTTGGTTGCATCAAACCATCAGGCTTTAGGCACAGTGGATAATCCTTATCAGGCTGAATTGTTGTCAGCGGTACCATTAACAGATCCCGGCTCAGATAAAGATGTATTGCACCTGGAGTTTTCGCTGGGAGATAGCGATATTAGCTATCAACCCGGCGATATTCTTGCGGTACAGGTAAATAACGATCCGCAACTTGTGACTGATATCCTGCAACATACTGGTTTGTCAGCTGATGTTGTGGTCACGCTAAAGCAACAAAAACTGAGTTTGCAGTCTGCATTACAGGAAAAGTGTGAGCTGACTCAGATAAGCCGCAGGCAGTTGCAAAGCTATGCTGAGTTGACCGGGCATCAGGCCTTGTTAGCACTAATTAAAGATAAAGCCCGGACACCTGAATGGCTGGCTAATGCTGATTGGCTGGATGTGTTGCTGGCATACCCGGCGCGGCTTGAAGCACAGGTTTTTGTTGATCTATTACGCCCGTTACAACCCCGGCAGTATTCGATTGCTTCCAGTGCGGCTGCGCATCCCGAAGAGGTGCATATATTAGTCAAACGGGTTGAGTATGAACACCTGGAACGACAGCATCTGGGGGCGGCATCGAACTGGTTGGCACGTTTAACAGAAGGTGATCAGGCCCGAATTTATATCAAACCAAATGCTAATTTCAGTTTACCGGAAAATCCGGATACAAAAATAATCATGATTGGTGCCGGTACCGGTGTTGCGCCATACCGGAGCTTTCTGTTTGAGCGTGAAGCTTGTGGTATTACCGGCAATAGCTGGTTGTTCTTCGGTGAACAGCATTTCCGCAATGATTTTCTTTATCAGGCTGAGTGGTTACAGCATCTCAGCACCGGGACGCTGGAACGAATGAGTGTGGCTTTTTCACGTGATCAGGCTGAGAAAGTTTACGTACAACAGCGTTTGCTGGAAGAAGCTGATCAGGTTTGGCAATGGTTGCAGGATGGTGCGCATATCTATGTCTGTGGTGACATGAATCACATGGCGAAGGATGTGCATAACGCTTTGCTGCAGATAGCCGCTGATCATGGTGGTTATTCAATTGAGCAGGCTGCTATCTGGCTGGATGAGTTACGCAGTGCCCGTCGTTATCAGCGCGATGTTTATTGAGGGATAAAATATGACACGCCCTACACCTAAAAGTTTGCATGAGATGGCCGTTAATGGCTCCGATGTTGAACGAATTAAAGATGAAAGCAACTACTTACGTGGCACTTTGGTGGATAGTTTTGCCAATCCACTCACTGCAGCTATTTCCGAAGATGACCATCAGCTGATTAAGTTCCATGGTGCTTATGAACAGGATGACCGTGATCGCCGCCGCGAACGTCAGGCCCGTAAGTTAGAGCCGGCGTATGAGTTTATGATTCGCATGCGGGTACCCGGTGGCGAACTTACGGCGCAGCAATGGATTAAGGTCAATGAAATCAGCGATCGGTTTGGAAATCATACGTTCCGACTTACGACGCGTCAGGCTGTACAGTTTCATGGCATCATTAAGTTTGACCTTAAACAAACGATTCAGGCAATGGATGAAGCCTTGCTGGATAGTATTGCTGGTTGTGGTGATGTGAACCGGAATGTTATGTGTGCTCCTGATCCGGCTTTGTCGCCCATCCATGAGCAGGTGTATCCGTGGGGCAAGAAAATCAGTGAACATTTGTTACCACAATCGCGGGCTTATCATGAAATCTGGCTGGATCAGGGTGGTAACCGTGAGTTGGCGGTGGGTGGGCGCAACGAGCTTGAACAGTCGGTAGAACCATTATATGGCAGGCATTATTTACCGCGTAAATTCAAGATCGCGATTGCCATCCCGCCCAACAATGAAAGTGATGTTCATAGTAATGATATTGGCCTAATTGCAATTGCAGATGGTGACCGTTTGCTGGGCTTTAATGTGGCTGTTGGTGGTGGACTGGGAATGACATTCGGGCGTGATGACACGTATCCGAGGTTGGCCACAACTATTGGGTTTTGCACCCCGGAACAGGTATTGGATACCTGTTTTAATATTGTGGCTATCCAACGCGATTTTGGTAATCGTGAGGATCGTAAGCTGTCACGTTTTAAATACACTCTGGATCGTTATGGTGTTGATTGGTTTGTAGAAGAGCTGGAACGCCGTAACGGCTTTGCGTTGCAGGATGCACGCGCGGTTAATTTCACTACTACCGGTGACCGCTTCGGCTGGCAGGAAACTGCTGACAGTTTATGGCACCTGGGTTTGCGTCTGGAATACGGGCGGGTATTAGATACCAGCGCGCATCAGATAAAAAGTGCGCTGGCGAAGCTTGCAAAACAAAACCTGTGTCATTTTCGGTTAACCGCGAACCAGAATATTTTGCTGACTGGCATTAAAGGCAAACACAAACAATTAGTGGAGCATTTGCTACACCAACATGGTTATGTGGTGGATGCCAGTCATCTTTCAGGGATACGGCGTAATTCGCTGGCCTGTGTAGCGCTTAACACCTGTCCGCAGGCAATGGCAGAAGCTGAGCGTTATCTGCCAACGCTGATTGCTAAGCTGGAACCAATACTGGATAAACATGGCTTGTTACAGGAAGATATTAAGATGCGTATGACGGGCTGCCCGAATGGTTGCGGGCGCTCGGTAATGGCAGAGATTGGTTTGATTGGAAAATCACCGGGGCGTTATAACCTGTATCTGGGGGGAGCATTGAATGGTGAGCGCCTGAATAAGCTATATCAGGAAAATATGGATGAGGCCAACATACTGACAACGCTGGACTCACTTTTCAGTGAGTTTGTGGCGCAGCGTGAGGTTGGTGAATCATTTGGTGATTTTGTGCTTCGCGCGGAGTATGTCTGACAATGTTGGATATGGCGTGCATACATTTCAGGTGATTTTCCCGTTTGTAAGCTGACAGGCAAAGCCGTATATTTGACTGGTCTGCTGATGAAGGAAAATGATGATGACACAAGATGTTGAGTTGCTACTGCGCGAAGATAATAACGGGATTACCACGCTGACGTTGAATCGACCAAATCAGTTTAATGCTCTGTCCGGAGAGTTGTTGGCAGCGATGACAGAGGTGCTGGATGCGATTAAGGCAGATGATTCTGTGCGGGTGGTGATTCTTAAAGCCAGTGGCAGAGCATTTTGTGTCGGGCACGACCTGAAAGAAATGCGCGCAAATAGCAATCGTGAGTTTATCAAAGACCTGTTTACCCGTTGCGGTGCGATGATGCAGCGGATAGAGGCTTTACCTCAGCCGGTGATTGCCAGTGTGCATGCGACAGCAACAGCGGCAGGTTGCCAGTTGGCAGCTGCCTGTGACCTCGCGGTGGCCAGCGATCATTCACGCTTTGCGGTGTCCGGTATCACACTGGGACTGTTTTGCTCAACTCCGGCCGTTGCGCTGAGTCGTAATATTGGGCGTAAGGCAGCAATGGACATGTTGCTGACCGGTGATTTCATTGATGCGCCAACAGCTAAGGAATATGGTCTGGTCAATAAAGTGGTGCCAGCTGAAACGCTGGATGCTGCTGTGCAGGAAATGGCAGAAAAAATTGCCTCCCGGCCACCGGAGGCGGTGCAACTGGGTAAAGAACTGTTTTACCGGCAATTAGATAAACCACTAAACGAAGCCTACGAAATGGCCAGTGAAGCCATTACCTGTAATATGTTGATGGACGATACGCTGGAAGGGGTTGACGCATTTATTGAGAAACGTAAGCCAAACTGGAAACGTTAAGCGCGGTTTATGGATAAAATACCAGTGGTTCTTTTATGCTGCAGGGAGTCCATTCCTGTGCCGGGATAAAGTCGCTGTTTTCCTTCTTATGTTTCGGGCTGGACATGCTGCCAGCCGCCTTGTTCATCGTGTTTTTTACCAGATCAATATTGACATCTTTAAACATGCCGGTTGCTTTGTGTACGTTGCGATGATCAAAGCTAATCAGCGGGAAAGTCTCGCTGTCTTTGTTATATTGAAATTTGAAGGTCAGGTCATCGCGTTCCCATGATCCGGCAGTGGCCCAGACTTCAAATTTTACCTCCAGTGTCCCTTCATTAATCGCAATATAGGAAAAGGGTTCCGCCAGATTCGGGTATTCCGGGTTGAGTGAAGGGATAAAACGCCGGTAGAGCCGTTTACGGTTTAGCTGCTCCGCAGCCTTATCTTCTCCGGCCGGATTGGCGAATAATAATAATAAATGCCGTGGGTTAGCATCAGTTTCACCTGCGATCAGGCCTTCGCTGCTGTGAATATTGGCCGGATCTGTTTTCTGAATGACAAGTGCGTAGTCAGTGAGCTGATCGTCATTCAGGTCACCCTGTGCCAGTGCAATCGCTTTCCAGTCTGCCGGAATAAAGTCATCAACAGCCTGTAATGCTGTTTCATCCAGCACACCAAATGGCTCGCTATAGTCTGCGTGTACCTGTGCTGCGGTGGTGATAAGTAAGCTGAGCAATATTTTTTTCATATCTCTCAAAGATAGCACAAGTCTGTGTTTAAACGTTATCTGGTGTGTTATCGCCTGTTGGCGGATGAATAGTTTCTCCATTCTCTTGTCGGGATGGTTTTAATACCGCTAAAATCGGCTGATTTTACCCAGATTGGATCAGGCTATGCATACAGTCACTCTCCAGCCCAGTGGGCTGCAATTCACCGCCGATGAGCAGGAGTTAATACTGGATGCCGGTTTACGTCAGGGACTTTCGTTACCATATGGTTGCCGGGGAGGCGCATGTGGTTCCTGTGCAGTAACGGTACTTAAAGGTGAGCTGGCTTATCCCGATGGTGAGCCAATGGGGCTGGCTCCGTACGATAAGGAACAGGGGCGTGCGTTTATGTGCCAGGCTGTGGCACTGAGCGATCTGGAAGTAGACTGCCCTCAGCTTGGCACTGAGCAGGATATTGAAGTCAAAGTCTTGCCGGTCAGGGTCGAGAAGCTACGCAAATTAAATCATGATGTCATGGAAATGACACTGAAACTTCCGGCTTCGGAGCGTTTGCGGTTTAAGGCGGGGCAATATATTGATTTGTTATTGCGTGGTGGCAAGCGGCGGGGGTTTTCACTGGCAAATGCGCCTTATGATGATCAGTACCTTGAGCTACACATTCGCCATGTCCCCGGTGGGTATTTTACCAGCCATGTGTTCGAGCATATGAAACCCAAAGCCCTGTTACGTTTTGAAGGGCCATTGGGTAGTTTTTATATTCGTGATACTGAACGCCCGATTGTACTTATGGGTGGGGGAACAGGTTTTGCTCCGTTAAAAGGGATGATCGAACAGTTGAAGGAGCAAAATTTTGAGCGTCCGGTGCATCTTTACTGGGGAGTGCGGGCCAAAGAAGATTTATATCTGGATGCGTTGGTGCGTGACTGGGCGGCCCGTAATGACTGGCTGACTTACACTCCGGTATTGTCTGAACCGAAAGACGAAGATAACTGGGAGGGGCGTACGGGTTGGGTACATGATGCAGTATTAGCCGATTTACCGGATTTGACTGAGCATGATGTCTATATGAGTGGCCCGCCACAGATGATTAATGCAGCTAAACCAGCCTTTTCCGCCAGAGGATTAGCTGATGAACACATGTTTTCCGATTCGTTTGAGTTTGCCAGTGATACTCTCAAAGCAATGGCGAAGGGTGAAGTGACATGAGTTTTGAGTTACACCCACAGCTGACAGCAGATTGTTTTGTTGTCGGGGATTTACCTTTATGCCGGGTATTACTTCTGAACGATAGCCGTTACCCCTGGTTTATTTTGGTACCACGGCGTGCCGGAATTACTGAGATCCACCATCTGAGTGTTACCGACCAGCAACAGCTCTGGGCCGAGTCAGCCAGTTTTAGCCAGTTCCTGGAAGATGAATTTCAGCCAGATAAGCTGAATATTGCTGCGTTGGGAAACATGGTTCCACAACTACATGTTCATCATATTGCGCGGTATAAGGCTGATGATTCCTGGCCAGCACCCGTATGGGGAAAGTTTGAGCCTGTTGCATATAACGAAGGTAAACGGGATGAGCTGCTGCTACGCATTCGGGAGAAAATTGTATTGCAATAATTCTGCAGAATTTGCTGCATCAGATGCGGAATTTTTCTGAAAATTTTAGCCTTATGGTGAGTTTGAC
>JBMZDK010000232.1:0-6949 GCA_049614265.1 Thiolinea sp. | reverse complement strand
CCACTCACCTGATACGCATAGGTTGGGACTTTAAACTCATCTTTGACCCGTTTAACAATATCCAGGTAAGGCATGCCTGGTTTCACCATCACCATATCAGCGCCTTCCTGTAAATCCATAGCCACTTCACGCAAGGCTTCATCGCTATTTGCAGGATCCATCTGATAACTGTATTTATTGGCCCCGGCAAGGTTGGAAGCAGATCCCACCGCATCCCGAAACGGGCCATAGAATGAGGAAGCGTATTTTGCCGCATAAGACATAATGCGGGTATTCACATGACCTTCCTGCTCCAGTCCGTCACGGATCTCACCAATCCGGCCATCCATCATATCTGAAGGCCCGACAACATCTGCACCGGCCTCTGCATGCGATATTGCCTGACGCACCAGGACACCAACAGTTTCGTCATTCATGATATAGCCTTCTTCATTCATCAGGCCATCCTGACCATGAGAAGTGAAAGGATCCAGCGCGACATCAGTCATCACTCCTAATTCAGGCACGGCTGCTTTAACTGCGCTGATTGCCCGTTGTGCAAGGCCTTCAGGGTTATAGGATTCCTCAGCATCTTCAGACTTCGCTTCCTGTGGTGTCACCGGAAAAATCGTCATCATGGGAATGCCAAGATCAGCCAGCTCATGAGCTTCTTCCACCAACAAATCGATACTCTTACGCTCAACACCGGGCATAGAAGGCACTGCTTCACGCCGTTGCTCACCCTCCAGTACAAAAACCGGGTAGATCAGGTCATTCGTTGTCAGCAGGTTTTCGCGCATTAAGCGCCGGGAAAAATCATCACGCCGCATCCGGCGCATGCGGGTAAAGGGATACATTCCGGAAAAATTAGCCATTCGTTTGCCCCACAAACAGAAAATATGCAGATTTTACGCGCAGTGTAAGAATCTGCCACAAAAATATTCCGGATAAAAAGCTTATGCTCCCCATTGAGCTACCAATGCTTTTACATGATCCGCATAAGCAGCCTGCTGAAACTTCTGAAATACTGCCCAGGAACAAAATGATTGCGCGTCTGTTACCCGGTGTGGAAACAATATACCATCCAGATGATCATATTCATGCTGCCAGGTACAAGCTGAATAACCACGCACTTCCTGCTCATGAAACACACCTTCGCGATCATAATAAGTCACTGCAATTTCAACATGCCGATCGACATTACCCCGAATTTGCGGCACCGAGAGGCAACCTTCATTAGAGACAAATGTTTCTTCCGACAAAAATTTTACGGTTGGATTAATAGCTACGGTTAAAGGCACTTTGGGTTTGTAGGGATAGCGTGGATTATCACCAATCTCAACGATGAAGATGCGTTTTGAAATACCAATCTGATTGGCAGCAATGCCCGCACCATTTGCAGCACGCATCGTTTCAATCATATCGTCAACCCAGCCTTGTACTTCCGGGCCTTTAATGTCATCCACATCAACTTCATCTGCCCGTGCAGCCAACACAGGATGACCGATTTGCAAAATATCACGAACTGCCATATTTGTTTTCCTTCAGGATTATAGCGGCCATACCACGCTACCCGGCCGCCGTTTAATGAATTGATTACTGTGCTTATGTCAGACGGCCATAAAATGTCATACGTGCTGACTCTGAAAGGCTAACGTTCGGCTGCCCGTTATAGGCCAGCACCACCAACATGCGCGTGATATCTCCTGCGGTTGGTGTTACCCGATGCATTGAGTTCCGGCCCCGAAACAGCACTAACGTTCCCTCGTCCATTTTGAGCGACAATGGATCAGACTGACCGTCCAAAATCTGCTGTACCGCAGGAAAGTTCATTTCGCCCTCTTCTGCCCTGCGTACATCTTTCACATACTCAAAACAGCCACCACCCTGCGGTTTCTGAATCATCAATGTAATCGCAAATGAAGAGTTGTCAAAATGCCAGCCCAGTTCCTGCCCCGCAGCAGCGAAATGCAGATTAATCGACGAAAGCGGATCTGCATAAGCGTACAAGGCTTGTTCGCCCAGTACAAAACAAAGAAATTCCCGAAACATTTGCGCATCGTATAAAGTACGCAAGGCAGATTCCGCAGAAATCTGGTCATCAGTGATACAGCCCTTGCTTGACACCACTTCCCGGTTACGCGGGTGATCCAAGGCAAAATCTGAGGCCGGAGGCGTGAGAAACACATTGTGTTTTTGCTGGCAAAACCAGGCTAAATGCTGCTTTTCCTCACCTTCGGCTTTAACCTCTGCAATAGCCTGAGGCGTTAGGAAGTTGGCTAATACCAGCGCTCCTTCAGCATCTAACTGCGTTTTGCAATGTAAACGAAAGTCCCTGTCAGCTAATGGATAAGCCGTCAAATTGACGATTTCACTCAACGCTTTCATCGTAGATTATCCAACATTAAAACTTCGGAAAAATTTTGTTAATCTGCAAAATGCCCAGCGATCAAAAGGCTCAGAACACCATTATGCCGGGCTAGCTGCTATAGTCAGCTGTCAGCCGAAACAAAAGAGATGCACATGAGTTTGCCTGTGACAAATACTACGCATAATAACCCGACTCACCAGCAGCTTACCATGCTCGCCTGTCAAATCTATATTCCGGCTATGACTACAGCACGGGAACGTGATGAGCACTTATGTAATAGCGCCAGCAAGTTGCAACAGGCCCTGATGGTTAAACCTGCTGATTTGGTTGTATTACCGGAGCTATCCAGTATTGATTATTCACGGGCAACTTTTGAGGCTCTCAATGAACTGGCAGAGCCGCTGAATGGCCCGTCTTTTCAAACCTGGCAAGCGGTTGCTAAACAACATAAAACAACCATCGTTTACAGCTTCCCCCGCCGTTCCGCCCGGGGCCTGCATATCTCATTGGCTGTAGTGAATCCACAAGGCGACTTAATTGGTTATTATGACAAAATTCATCTCGCCCAATACGGCGCTTCCATGGAAAAAGAATACTTCACTCCCGGTCAGCAGCTACTGGTATTTGAAGTCAAAGGTTTCCGTCTTGCGCCGATTATCTGTTATGACATCCGCATTCCGGAACTCAGCCGCACATTAACGCTTGATCATGGGGTGGATGCTATTCTGCATTGCGGCGCTTATTATCGTGATGAGTCATTTCATACCTGGCACGCATTTGCCACCACACGGGCTATTGAAAATCAGCTGTACTTTCTGAGCCTCAACAGAGCGGGTCAACATTATGGTAATTCATTGTTTTGCCAGCCATGGATGGATGAAAACCAGCAGCCACAGGCTTTTCCACAACACAATGAATGTTTGAAACACCTGGTGCTGAAACGTGATGAGATTATTCGGGCTAGAAGCAATTATTCGTTCCTGACCGACCGTCTGGACACTTACCGGTTACAAACCAACGGCAATCTTCCCTGATAAATTTTATACCTGTTTAACGTTACCGGCTTGCTGAATCAGCTCTGAATCAAAAAAACCAATTGTCTTTATCAGACTACCGCACATCTTCAATCTGCTCATTACCCCAGCTGCAAACACCTATGATTTGGCACAGTATTAAGTGCGCATAACAAACCTGAGTCTCTCAGTGCCTCAGGACTTCTCTTAAGCCAGCTTGATCTGTTGAAAATACAGGCATTCCATGCCGCATAAAATAAGCTATCAGGAGAGCTAAAATGCTAGCAGCCACACCCATCAGTATCCCGACTCTGGCTGGTCTTCAGCCAACCAATAATAACCAACAAAGCGAGCGCAGCAGCAATCAACGGAATAATAATTTCAATAACAATAGCAGTTTGACAGGCGATAGTACCGGTGACCAGCTGGTGTTGGGTCTGATGATTGTACTGGTGCAGCTATTACTGCAGCAATTTAGCAATGGCTCACAGCAGAACGAAGCCGGTGACGGTAGCAATAATAACGACAACTCTGATAATAACCAGCTTGCAAACAATCAGGGAACACCCGGTGGGGATTTGTCCGGTGACTTCAGCAACAGGGACAAAGGGCTTTTACTAAACGCTATCGGAGTTAATACCGGCGCGGGCACTACTATTGACCGTATCGATGACACGAATGCATCCGGCAATTTAAATGGTGGTGATAATTTAGCGCTACAAAATAATACAGCGTTAGCAAACCACACCGTGACAAACCGGGAAGTACGGGATTTTATCGAACGGCGCAACCCGCCCGGCACTGCAAAACTGCCTCTAACCGCACAGCAGACTACCCAGATTGAAAACCGTTACGCAATGGAAGATGTCAGTATTGCTGATAATAATGGTGACCAACAAATCAGTATTGGCGACTTTATCACCGGTTTTCAGACCCAAAATGGCAGAAAAATACAACTGGATATTCCGGTGGATCAGGCGCTGCTCAACTTATTGAATGGTTAGGGTAACTTTCTGATTCTACTGCTGTCTTATTTTGTATAAGCACGTATACAGCCATTTTCAGTTTATAAGTTTTGCTGTGCAAAGGTTCTGGAGCAGAGATACCTCCGGTAATTTTTGCACACCTAACTGATACAGCGAATGACTATAGCCGTGCTGCTAAACAACCAAAATTAAGGACAGTGTTATGTTTTTCAGGGCCGAAAGCTTTTCCTGCTTCATTTCCACATTATTACTGGTGAGTTGTATTCTCTTCAGTAGTGCAATAAACGCGGCGGGGTATCGAACACCGCTACCCACTCAGCAAGTCAGGCTTCCCGGTTCAGCCCACGATATTCTGGCCATTAACAGTACCCGTTGCCTGATTGCAGCTTATGGTGAAGGTGTGGTATTGGCTAACCTGAACCGACAAGGCCAGGCTAATATTCTGCATACAGCACGCTACTCAAAGCAGGCTGAAGCATTAGCAATATCTGCTGATCACCGATACGTTTATGTCGCTAATGGTTCTGCGGGTCTGGATATACTGGCCTTAAAACCTCAGGGGCAGATGACGCTTCTGGGGCGTTTTAATACCCCTTCCTACGCTTTTGATGTTGCGCTTAGCCCGGATAATCATATTGCTTATATCGCAGATAATAATCATGGTGTGGTGATTATTGATGTTAGCCGGCCACAAACCCCCCGGCAAATCGCTCATATTCCAACCCGCGCCAGCAGCGCCGGTGTCACCCTGTCACCTAACGGACAAACTCTGTACATCGCTGACCAGGCACATGGAATTCATCTTGTGAACGTGCGAAATCCCCGCCAGCCACAAACAATCAGCCGGATACAAACCCAGGGGCAGGCCCAGGACATCTCCCTATCAGCTAATGGCAAACGGTTGTTCAGCGCCGGTAATAACGGTGGCCTGCAGATCTTTTCACTCAGCAATCCGCTTCAGCCCAAACGCATTGGTCAGCTACGAAGCCAAAATGCTTTTGCTGTCAGTTTATCGGCTGATTCCCGAACGGCCTTTGTTGCGGATTTGTTTTCCGGAGTCAAAGTGGTTGATGTCAGTAATCCTGCCCGACCGCGCCTGCTCCATACTATTCGCACCGGTGGCCATCCGGAAAGCGTAAGTCTGCCGCGCGGGATGAATACAGCCTGGGTTGCCGATGGTAAGGCTGGTATCGCTATTATCCAATTTAGGTAAAATAACCGACAAACGTTGCCTTTTTATCTGCCAGCGGCAAAAGCCTGATCTATACTTATCAGAATAAGCAGGAGCCGGAACCCCACCCCGGAAAACCTCACAGGGATGTGTTGCCGGGGTCTCTCAAGATAGACAACTATCTTATCCCTCCCGAACATCAGATATTAATAAATGCGAGGAAAACCATGGCCAGGGAGATGACCTTCATTATGGCCGGGCAGTCCAATATGGCTGGCTGGACAGAAAGTAAATACCACGAATTACCGGGGTGGTTAAAAGTCAAACCCCGTCATGTGCATTTTTACCAATACGGCCGCCTTGCGGAATTCCATCATCAACCAGGAGGTCGAATTGGCCCTGAAGTCGCCTTCTCTAAGTTTATTGCCGCCTGGTACCCGGGAAGGCGAATAAACATTGTCAAACTGGCAGTCGGGGGCACTTCTATTTATGACTGGGCCAGAGTATGGAATCCACGCATTTCTTTCCGCATGACTGAAAGCCGGATTCGCAACAGTCTTTATGGCCTGTTAAAACGCCAGATTACCAATAGCCGGGTGCTGGATAACAATAAGCAGGTCACTGGTATTATCTGGATGCAGGGTGAGCGTGATGCAAAATTCCCCCAGGCTGCTAACGCCTATCTGGGGAATATTCGCAGTCTGATCTATGACTTGCGCCGCGAATACCGTAGCCCGCAGGCACCCTTTATTCTGGGCCGTATTAATCCACCTGATGACCATCGCCCGGCGGTGGAAACGATTCGCCGTGCTCAGGTCACAGTCAGCACACAAGTGCCGTTAACACGCTGGGTTAATACGGATGGTCTGAGTAAAGCAGCAGACCAGGTACACTATGATACCCGTGGCCAGATTATGCTGGGGCGGCGTTTTGCTGAAGAATTCCGGCGGGTTTACCGCTCCTGAAACCAGCTGTTTACAACTATTTCCACAACAGCAGGCAGGGAGATGATGACACAAGTAGCCGGACAGGCTTATAATGGACTTTCACCAGATTTTGATTCAACGGGGGCGACATGGCTTCGACGTGGATTACAAAACCTGGGGAGCATGCAGTGGATGTGGTGCCCACTTAAACACTAGTCACAAACAATAGTCGCAAACGACGACTCATACGCACTCGCAGCTTAATAACCTGTTGATTGCTGTCCGTCCGATGGAGTGCTTGTGCTTCGCGGGTTCCGGGCATCATCCCTCACAAGATCGTAGCAATGTTTGTTCAGGGCGGCGCTACTAAAACTTAACTGAACTCACCTGCAAGCCAGCCTGTCTTTCGGCGGGATGCGGGTTAAACAAAAGATAGACTAAGCATGTAGCGCCTTCAGGCAGCGGATTTGCGGACGGGGGTTCAATTCCCCCCGCCTCCACCA
>JBMZDK010000231.1:0-6999 GCA_049614265.1 Thiolinea sp. | reverse complement strand
GGTGTGGCATTAATACCGGTTTTTGCACGGTTGGGAATTTTGGTTCAGAAAATCGCTTGGACTACACGATTGTCGGTGGGCAGGTAAACTTAACCTCAAGGCTTGAGTCACATGCTGAACCCGATCAGATTCTGATTTCCCAGACAACTTATGCGTTGGTGAAGGATGGCATCCGCTGTGAGAAGAAGGATGAAATAAAGGTCAGGGGAATTAACAACCCTATCCAAACGTTTCAGGTGCTCGGAGTCCAAAATGCTTTGACCGATAACAGGGAAAAGATAAATCAGCGCGTCAATAAGTTTCTGGAGCTGGTTAAAAATGAAAACTTATCTTCCTCAGATAAAGATTATATTATAGAAAAAATACTCAAACGGCTGTAGGTCTGTCTACTGATGCATGATGTTCTCAGCCTCTGGTTCGGAGATTTAAGACATGCAGCAGCACCTCAATGGTTTTAAACCGGGAAACCTTCAAATCGCGGAGTCTGTACGGGGTCTGACCACGCCTGATCCTATGGTTGATTTGCCGGAGGAAGTTGATGTTCTCATCGTTGGCTGCGGCCCGGCGGGCCTGACCCTGGCCCGGCAACTTGCTGAATTTGCTGATATCAAAACCTGTATTGTTGACCAGAAATCCGGCCCGATGCTCTTTGGGCAGGCAGATGGTATTTCCTGTCGCACCATTGAAATCATGGAGGCTTATAATTGCAGTGAAACGGTGGTGAAAGAGTCTTACTGGCTGAATCAAAATGCGTTTTGGCAGCCGGACACAGCAAACCCTCAACATATAAAACGTGCGCACAAAGTGAAAGATGCCCGTATCGGGCTGTCTGAGTTCAGGCATTCAGTAGTAAACCAGGCCCGGATCCATGACTTGTTGCTGGAGGGTATGAAGCATTCTCCCGCGCGGTTAATACCGCACTACAACCGTCGCCTGCGGGAGTTGATCATAGATTCTGCACTTAGTCAGGATTTGTGTCAGTACCCCATAACAGCGGCTTTTGAGCGTATTGATGATGAACAAAATATAAAAGTAGAGACGCTCAATGCCCGCTTTGTTGTTGGCTGTGATGGCGCGAGGAGTACGGTACGTAATCGTTTATCAATTCCGTTAACCGGAGACTCCGCTAATAAAGCCTGGGGGGTGATGGACGTACTGGTTGATAGCAACTTCCCCGATCTTCGTGTGAAGAGCTTTATCCAGTCCAAAGACCACGGTGCTGTCATGATCGTACCCCGTGAAGGTGGGTATCTTGTCAGAGTCTATGTGGAGCTGGAACTACTGGCCAGGGATCAGCGCATTGCTCAGTTGGAACTGGAGGTTGAGGACATTATTGCTGTAGCACAGCGTGTTATGCACCCCTACACATTTGAGGTTAAGGAGGTGGCCTGGTGGTCGCGTTATGAAATAGGTCAGCGCGTGGCTGACCGCTTCGATGATACGCCCGTCGATAATCCGGATCATTTGTTTCCGCGGGCTTTTGTTGCCGGTGATGCCTGCCACACCCACAGCCCAAAAGCGGGTCTGGGCCTGAATGTATCAGTGCATGACAGCTTTAATTTAGGTTGGAAACTGGCAGCAGTTATCCGTGGACAACATCATCCCGCTATTCTTCATACTTACTCATCAGAGCGCCGCAATATCGCTAACGAACTGATAGCACTGGATAAGAAGATGTCCAGCCTGGTAGCCACTCGTCCCAGCCAGAAAAAAGACGGTGTTAAAACGGATACTGGTGATATTCAAAAGTACATCACAAAACAGAACGGCTTTATTGCGGGTACAACAATTGAATACGGGTCATCCATCATTCGTTCAACCGCAGAACATCAGACATTAGCCACCGGTTTTCCAGTTGGGCGGCGTTTTCATTCTGCTATGGCCATCCGGTTGGCGGATGGCAGGCCATTGCATATCGGTCACCTGATTAAAGCGGATGGCCGCTGGCGTATTTTCATTTTTGGTGACGAGCGAAAGCCGGATGATCCAGCTTCAAAGGTATGTCAGCTGATACAGTTTTTGACAGCGTCGACTGCTTCACCTTTACGAAAATATAGCCCTGAAGGGGCAGATATTGACTCTGTGATTGATGTTTATGGTGTGTTTCAGCAGCAGGATCTTGCCATTGAAACAATGCCAGCCTTATTGTGGCCGCAGAAAGGTCGATACGGACTGCGTGATTATGAGAAGGTGTTCCATGCCGAAACGGGAAATGACATATTTGAGTTACGTGGCATAAACCGCACCAGTGGTTGTATGGTTATTGTGCGGCCTGATCAGCATGTGGCGGATATATTACCTCTGACGGCTCATGATGAATTAGCCGCTTTTTTTGATGGGTTTATGCTTGCTCAGCCATAAAGCAAGCATGGGTGATCGCCAGACTTATTCCTGAGCGCCGGTTCCCACAAACCCCACCATTCGTGCAATTAAATCGCCATCGGTTTCCACAAAGTACTGGCCGAGTTGCACCATGTCACTACCATCAGGCCCTTTGCCGCCGAAGGCAACCGTAGCACGCGTCATTCCGGCGGTGGTGTCACTTCCGATGACTTTGGCTGACCAGCCGGGTGCATTGGCACTGAACATACCTACATATTCACTTAAAGCCTCAATACCCTTTACTGTCTGTGGAGTGCGGGGGTCATCGTATTGAATATCTGCGGTTACCGCGCTGGTAATTTTTGCAAGCCGTGCATCGGCAGCTTCAATTTGCCATGCATCAAAGAAGGTAGAAATCGGGTCTGACATGTTTGGCTCCAGATTAAGGAAATACACATTCATTCTAACGCAGATCGTTGTGGTTTTAGTAACCGGCGGGTGATTTTCACAGCAAAAGTTGAGCCGGTGATCTTTGGGGAAGCGCTGTTTTTTCTTGAAATTAATGTGTAATATGCAAAATAACTTAACTCGTTAGTTAAATTATTTTCAGGTGCTGTGAACTGATTTGTATGAATTCCTGCAATTTTCACAGTAGCAGAGGTATCTGTCTGGTTAGCTTATCCACAATAAAGGAGAACATTCATACGATGAGTACACCCGGTGACTATTATGATCTGGCCCGCATCCGGCCGGAGGTTCTGGCGGTTCTGAACCGGATTAATACCTTAGGCCCGACCTTTGCTGAGCGGGCTTTTGCTATTGATGAGGATGCCAGCTTTCCGGTGGAAAACTATAAGGATCTGGCAGCAGAGGGTTTGATGACGCTGACCATACCGGAAGAATTTGGCGGTCATGGTTTTAGTCTTGGTGAATACGCAATGGTTGGAGCGGAGATTGCCAAGTATTGTGGAGCTACTGCACTGACCTTCAATATGCATAATTCGTCGATGATGTGGTCACGTTTTATGTATGAAATGCCACACCTCACTGATGCTGACCGGGCTGCATTTGATCCCCTGCGTGAACGTCAGTTCCGGCGGGCGGTGAAAGAACAGGGGCTTTATTCGCAGCCGATTTCTGAAGCCGGACAAAACTGGACATCCAAACCGGCGCAAACTGAATGTTGGAAGGTTGACGGTGGCTGGAAAATTACCGGGTTTAAGAAATTTGCCTCGTTGGCCGGGTATTGTGATTACTACTCAATTGTTTGCACCGAGCGTTTTGAGGGTATTGAGCCACGCCACGAAGACACGATTATTTTTGTGGTGCATAAGGATGCACCGGGACTGGAGGTTAAAGGTAACTGGGATCCGCTGGGGATGCGGGGTACTAATTCACGTGATCTGATTTTGAAAGATGTTTTTGTCACTGAAGATGACCTGATGATGCCGCCGGGAATCTTTATCGATACGCTGCCTCATTTTCCGCACATGATGGCGACGTTATCTCCTACTTATATGGGGGTGGCGCAAGCGGCTTATGATTTTACCGTGGCGTATTTACGCGGTGAGGTGCCGGGACAGCCGCCTGCTGACCGCCGTATGTTCACAACTAAGCGTCTCGCTGTTTCCAAAATGTATGCCCGTTTGGCACCGGTACGTGCTTTGTGGTGGCAGGCTTTTACTGAAGCCAAAGGCTTCCCGTCGCAGGCCGAGGTGCTACGTATGTATGCTGCACAGTACAATGTGATGGAGGCGGCGCAGGAGATTGCCGCGCTGGCTATCCGTACCTGTGGTGGCCAGGCAATGTTGAAATCACTGCCGCTGGAACGGATCTATCGTGATAGCCGTTGTGGTGCTCTGATGCTGCCTTATACCTCGGAGATTATGGAGGACTATATGTCGGTGCTGACGTTGTATGATCTGGATGAGTTAGATGACGCGCCGGGGGATGAACATGGAGCACGGACATCACTATGGCGTGGGCCAATTACACCTCCGGCTCGGTAGTGTCTGAGATGAAGCCTGCTGTGAAATCTCTTTCCCGCCGGGAACAAAACCGTCAGGAAAAGCGCCGCCGTGCTCTGGATGCCGCGCTCAGTATTTTTTCAAAACACGGCTATGCCGCCGCATCAATGGATGCAATTGCCGGTGCAGCGGGAATGACCAAGCCAACGCTGTATCAGTACTTTGCCAGTAAGGATGAATTGTTTCAGGCCATGATGTTAGCGCCAAGAGATCAGATGATGCTGGCGTTTGATCACGCACCGGATGATTGTCACGTCGAACAACTATTAGCCTTTTCCTGGACATATGCCAAAACGGTGATGCATCCGGAGTTTCTTGCTTTAGCCCGGCTGATTATTGGTGATGCAGGACGCTCACCGGATATTGGTCGTGCATATCAGGCCAGTGGCCCGGATCGGGTGTTGAAAGGTTTAGCCGGATTTATGCAGAATCAGGCATTGCTGGGGCGACTGGAGATTGATGATGCTGAACTTGCGGCGGAAGATTTCTGGGGGCTGATCCTGTCAGCACCGCGCAATCGGGTGCTGCATATTCCTGATGCTTACCCTGATATTAGTGAATTGAGCCGGTATATTCATAATGGCATCAGGGTGTTTTTAAAGGCTTACTCAGCAAATCCGGCGGATGATTTGCTGCGCCTGACTAAACTGATTAGTTCGTCTTCAGAAGAGCGTTTTCGGACAAATTAGCCAGCACCGCCTCGCTATCCGCCCGCATTCCCAATCCAATCCGAATGAAATGGGGGTAATCCCCATGGTTCCAGGAAGCACAGGCAATATGTTGTCTGCGTAATGCTGCTAATACATCTTGTGCGGGGACGGGCAGTTTGACTGAGACAAAGTTGGCTGCTGATGGCAGTGGTGTAAGCTCCATTGCCATCAGCTTTTCGCTCAGAAAGACTTTTTCAGCCAGGTTATTTGTCAAATAGTGCTGTAACCCATCGGTATCACGGTAGGCTGCCAGCGCTGCCGCATAACTCAGCGTTGACACCGTGAAATTGAGGCAATGCTCGCGCAGTCTTTTTGCGGTTAAAGTATCACTTGCCATTCCATAACCAACACGTGCTCCGGCCAGTCGGTAAGCTTTGGAAAAGCTACGTAATACTACCCAGGGAGCTTTGCGCACCCGCCGTACAATTTCCAGTGCATCCGGCCCTCCTTCATGGACACAAAATTCCTGATACACCTCATCAATCATTAGCAATGCATTATCCGGAGTTTCTTTTGCAATCCGCTCGATGGCTTCAGCAGTTAAACTGACCCCGCTGGGATTGCCCGGTGTGGCGAAGGTGACAATACCGGTTTGTGGTGTAATTGCAGCAAGCAGGGCATCAACATCGATAGCGCCTTGTGTATCAAGAGGTGTACGTTTTACGGCTGCCTGTTGCAGGCGGTAAGCGCGTTCATAACCCCAGAAGGTGGGTGAAGGTGAAACTACCTCCAGCTGGTTTTGGGTGGCTATCGAAATGGCGCGATTGATCAGGTCGCTAGCTCCATTCCCCCAGATTTGTAAATCAGCGCTTACCCCGGTTTTTTGGGTGATAGCCTGTACTAAATCCTGCTGTATATTATCGGGATAACGATTCAGGTATGGCAGGATGTCAGCAATATATTGTGCTGTTGCGTCAACTGGTGGCAACGGGCATTCATTTAGTGCCAGCAAATGCCAGTTGTCTATGTCAGCCCCCTGGTGACTAAGAAAATCCCGGGTAGGCGGTGTTTTGAACGGCCAGTCAAAATCGGTATTCCACATGGATGAATTCTCCATTACCCCCGAACCTTTGGCATCAGAATAAAATCCCAGGGTGATGGAAAGTCTCCCACCGGCACTTCAATCACTGTTGGCGCATCATCAAATAACACGGTTTTGAGGTGTTCCCGTAAAGCTTCCGGCGTATTCGCCCGTAAACCACGTACTCCAAAGCTTTCCGCCAGTTTGACAAAGTCCGGGTTGCTCAGGTCTGAGGCGATGGGGCGATTGTTGTAATTTTCTATCTGGAAGCGTTTGACATTGCCGAATGCATTGTCTTTAAAAATAATACTGGTAAGTGGAATATTGTGCTGTGCAGCAGTCGCTAATTCACTGAGGGTATAGAGCGCACCGCCATCACCGGATATGGAAACCACCGGCACATCGGGGCGGGCATGTGCGGCTCCCAGCGCGGTAGCAAAACCCCAGCCCAGTGTGCCCTGGTAGCCGGTGGAGAGGAAGGTGCGTGGTTGATATACCGGGAATGCAAAGCGTGATACATAACCGACCTGTGTCAGCTCATCAACAAAAATCCCTTCCGGTGGTAGTTCATCCCGAATAGCAGCCAGCCACTCCAGTTGCGGAGCCAGTTTCTTTTGATAAATTGCCTCAAAGCGCTGTTTCGTTCTTCTGATTGTATCGAGCCAGGCTGTGCGATCCGGTTGTTCCGGCAAGTCACCTAATAGTGTGGGCAGGGCATCTTCCAGAGCTGCATGAATCCCGAGTGAGTCGGGACTTACCCGTGCCGGCACTTCCGCATCAATATCAATATGAATAATGTTCAGTGCGTCATCAATTCCCCAGGCCTTCTGAGTCTGTAGCCGTGTTCCTAAACCCAGAACCAGGTCGCAGTCTTTCCATAAAGCATGTGCTTCCGGCAGGCTGATATGCAATGGATTAT
>JBMZDK010000230.1:0-7024 GCA_049614265.1 Thiolinea sp. | reverse complement strand
TTTGCAAACTGTCTTACCAAAAGTAAAAACTTGCCATTAACAATGGTTCTCCATTTCGATAATGCAACAGAAAAACTCTATAGTTTTTCTGTTGCATTTGCTTCTTACCTCGAAAATTCTCACCAATCTAAAGTGGACCCCACGGTCAAGACACTCATTTAAAAATTTAAGATACAGCCATTTTTAACCATCCGTCTTGTGGCCTGGGTATAGTTTTATCCAGCTCACATGCTTGCTCATGGTCAGACTGTTCTCCAGCTGTCGTGACAGCTTGCTGTCCCGGCTGTGTCGTGTGATAAACCTCATCCGGTGTTCTACCATCAAAGCTTTGATGAGGACGTTTTGCGTTATAAAAGTGGAAGTACTTTTTTAGCGACTGTCGCAAATGATCAACGCTATCATACGCCTTCAAATAGATTTCCTCATACTTCACTGATCGCCATAGACGTTCAATAAAAATGTTATCGGTGAACCGCCCCTTGCCATCCATACTGATCTGAATGGCATGACTTTTCAGCACACTGGTAAATGCTTTACCGGTAAACTGTGCACCCTGATCGCTATTGAAAATAGCCGGTTTCGGATGCAGCCGTAACGCACGTTCCAGCGCACTGACACAGAAGCTATCGTCCATTGTGTTGGAGACTTCCCATGCCAACACCCGACGGCTATACCAGTCCATAATCGCCACCAGATAAACAAACCCGGTTTCCATCGGAATGTAGGTAATATCGGTACACCACACCTGATTCGGGTGATCAATGCTCAGCCCTTTCAGTCGGTAAGGATAAATCTGGTGTCCTTTGCCTTTACCCGGTTTACTGGTATCAGGACCAGGAGCAACTGACACCAGTCCCATTAAGCGCATCAGGCGCTGCACCCGTTTGCGGTTGATACGATAACCGTGTTCACGGCGTAAATAATTCCGCATCTGACGACTGCCGAAAAAGGGATGTTCCAGGTAGATTTCATCCATTAAACGCATTAACTCCAGCGTTGCCGCGTCTACCGTCTGTGCCTTCACCTCACGGTAATAGCTACTCCGGGGCAAACCTAATAATTCACATTGGCGGACAATGCTTAACTGTGGGTGGGCAGCTTCAATCATGGCACGTTTAGCCGGCACGCTCAGTCCAGATAACCCGTCTTTTTTTTAAGCCAGTCCACCTCTACCTTCAGGCGACCAATTTGACTATAAAGACGCTCTTTCTCGGCTTCATGGCTTTCCACCTGTTTTTGTACAGAGGAACCAAATAAGCCGGTAGCACCCTCCAGCAGCTGGCGTTTCCAGGTGTTGATCTGCGTGGCATGAACGCCAAATTCTGAGGTGAGTTCGCTAATCGTTTTGTGCCCTTTTAAGGCTTCAATGGCAACTTTTGATTTGAACTCATTGCTAAAGCGATTACGTTTCATATTCGATCCCCTTGAGTGGTCAGATTCTATCTTAACTGACTGTCTCGTTTATGGGGGCCACTATACTGCAAGCACTTGTCGATTGATCGCGCACCATTGAATTTTTTAAAAAACACCTGGTGTAAAAAGCAGGATAAGGATCATCTTTTAAGATTGATCCTTTTGTAAAAACGCTGCCAATAGTTTTCCGGTTTTCTGATAATGCGAGATTAACTCATTCACCGCACGATCTTCATCACCCGCTAACACATACTCCAAAATAGTACCGTGCTCATCACCAACACTCCGGTCAGCCGAAACGTATACTCCGGACACATTCCGATAGCGTACGTTTTGATCATACAGTTGATTACAAATTCTAAGTAGAATAGATGAACCACAGCCCGACAACAAACTCATATGAAAAGTCTTATGTAAGTCTTCCCACTCTGGATTTAAAGTGCCGTTCACCAACATGCGCGAGGGGCGTGTTAAACGATGGTGTGACAGTAATACACTTTCTTCCCATTCCGGGTTTTTGGTTTGCATCGACTCACGCAACGCCCTTTCTTCCAGCCAACAGCGGGTTTTGAGCAATTCATCAAAAGCTTCCGCATTAATATGCGCCACTCTGAAACCACGTTGGTCAATGCGCTCGATAAGGTGCTCTGAAGTCAGCAGGCTTAGCGCTTCACGCAAAGGACTGGCTCCAACACCCAGTATATTGCGTAGACCGTCGATTTTCAGCTTTTCACCGGGCTTTAGTTCACCATTAATTATCATGGTGTAAATGCGATGAAAGGCTTGAGTGGTTAATGATGAAGTACTGGTATCAACTGTCATTTCAAAATAAACAAACTAAGCTGCGGATAGGCAATCAGTAATATAAGCACAAACAACATCACTGCTGCAAACGGCAATGCACCTAAAAATACATCTTTCAATGCAATCCGGTCATCATTCAACGTGGCCTTAATCACAAAACAGGATATACCCAATGGTGGTGTCAGCAAGCCAATTTCCGCACCAACCACCGTAATAATGCCAAACCAAACCAGCGACAAACCCATTGGCTCAACCAACGGCAGAAATAACGGCACCACAATCAGAATAATCGAAGCGGTATCCAACAGCGTGCCCAGAAACAGCATCAGCAGCACATACAACAGCATAATCTGGAAGAAAGTGGCCTGGCTGTCACTCATATAGTGACCAAGCTCATTTGGCAACCCCGCCAGTCCAAGCATACGACTATAAATAGACGCAGCCGTAATCAGAAACAGAATCGTCGCAGTAATATGTCCGGTTTCAATCAGCACCTGCCAGAAATTTTTCCAGCTCATTGTACGACGCATAAGTGCGATAATCAGTCCGGCCAATGCACCCGCAGCACCGGCTTCCACCGGAGTCATCCAACCGGTATAAATACCACCAAGTACAATCGTAATCAGCGCCAGTGTTGGCAATGTTTTTGAAGCTGCCTCACGCAAGGACATACGCTCATAATCGGTCTCAGGCCGACCACCAACAAACCCGGGAGCCAGCTTGCCCATCCCCCAGATCGCTGCCACATAAGCCACTGCCAGCATCAAGCCAGGCACAATACCGGCGAGGAACATATCACCGACCGATTGCTCCGCTACGAAAGAATAAATAATCAACATGGCTGACGGCGGAATAATCATGCCGAGTACTGATGAGCCTGCGACCACACCCACCGCAAAACGTGGATTGTAATCGTATTGCATCATCTGAGGTACGGAGACTTTGGAAAACACTGAAGCTGAGGCAATAGATGACCCAGTGACAGCGGCAAATACAGCATTCGCGCCCACCGTTGCCATACCAATACCGCCTTTTACCCGCCGAAAACCGTTATTCATCACCTCATAAATATCCGAACCCAGTCCGGCTTTGGACACCACCAGCCCCATAAAGGTAAACAGTGGTATGGTGGCAAAGGTGTACTCCATCGCGCTGTCACCAATCGCGATCTTCAACAGATTAATCGACAACTCAAAGTTATCACGCATCAGCCAAATCGACACGAATGACACAGAAATGAGTGCGATAGGAATATAAACGCCAATATAAATCAGGAAGATAATGGCGACCACAGAGATCATGCCTATTTCAATTGGCGTCATGAGACCGTTTCCTGTGGCGTATTTTCTGAGTTTTGCGGAGTCTTTTGCTGACGTTTCTTCAACACTTTGAACAGAAAAATCAGCGTACACAATGCAGCGCTGCATAATATTGTGAGCTTGATCGGCCACCACGGCGCCGTAAACACCCCCGGAATACCGAAGAAATCCCGGGTTTCCCACATTTCAGTGAATTCAGGAAAAATAGCAACGGTAATCAGTGCCATAATAATGGCAGAGAGCAAATTAATAATGCGTCGCAAGGTGTGCGCAACCCGTGGATAACGTGGCCCCAGCAAGGTTAATAAACCATCTGAGCGTGTTAACCGCCCTACCCTAACCACGTCCGGCAATTGCAAAAAAACGATCAGCACCATCGAGAACTGCACCACCTCGATAGCACCGCGAAACGGCAGGTTAAACACACCACGTGCGACAATGTCGTAATTCACCACCAAAACCAGTGCCAACACCACCAATGTTCCGGCGGCGTTGGCAAAGACCGCAATTTTATCTGCGATTTTAGAAAGCAGTTCCACTTACTTACTGTTGAAGTCGAAGACTTCAATACTTGCGAGTTGAGGTTTATTCATTTTCATCACTTGGCTGACCAGTCGCGTAAACCTTCGTAACCGGCTTCTTTCAACTTGCCCAGATAAGCATTCAGCATTTCAGTTCCGGCTTCGCCATTCTCATCCAGTTTACTGGCCCATTCCTTCGCAATATCCGGGATTGCCGCCGCCCAGGCAGCACGCTCTTCTTCAGAAACTTCAACAACCTTTCCACCAGCTTCGACATACGCTTTACGACTGGCCTCAGCACGATCCATAGCGATACCAGCCACATGGTCGCGGTAAGCAACCGCCACTTCCTGTAACACTTCCTTCACTTCATCCGGCAGCTTCTTCCAGTAGGACTCATTCACAGTGATAGTTTTTGAGTTAACCGCACCGAGATCAACCTTCAACATATAAGGAGCGACTTCAGCAATCTTGAAAGTTTTCGCTGCTTCCGGCCACAGCATGGCGTACTCAACCAAACCGGTTTGCAGCATATTGTAGAAATCGGTCAGACCACCACGTACACCGGCAGCATCCTTGATACCTTCCAGATAACGCAGGTTCATGCCAGCCCCGGCAACCTTCTTACCTTCAAGATCTTTCAGCGAGGTGATTTCCTGCTTGCCAAACATCTGGTAAGTATCGAGTACAACACCCGTTGCCAAATAAACCTGCTTTTGCTTTTTGAATTCATTCTGCATTGCCGGGTATTCTTTCGCGATCTCATCAATCGCCTTAGCAACTGCACGCGCATCAGGAGCCACAAAAGGTGTAACAGCAGCGAGGGCCTGACTCGGCAGTTTTGACGAATGGAAGATAGTGGTCACGATACCAATGTCACCCAGCCCGAGCTTAACCCCTTCCAGTACGCCTTTGGGTTTTACGATGGCTCCGCCATAGCTTTCCTGCCAATCCATCTTGTAGTTGCCTTTTTCCGCGAGGCGCTTATCTACCTCGGGGATAAAGAAGTTAGTGAATTCTTTAACCCATAGCGCACGTGCCGGATAGCCGTCAATAACGACCGCTTTGATGGTTTCAGCTGAATATACAGGACTCGCAGCGATGCAGGTTGCGGCGACTGTCAGACCCAACAAAGTCTTTTTGATCCAGTGATTCATGTTTTCCTCCTCGGCGCAGAGCGCCTCAAATAACAAATTTAGGTTTTTTTGCTCCAGTTCACAGTGACTTCACTACCCGAGTTTGCGAACAGTTTCGACAACGCACAAAATTTCGCTGTCTCGGTAGCTACCTGCTGCAACTCTTCTGTAGTCGCAAGGCCATCACTAGCCACCTCCAATGTGACTGATTGGAACGGCACTTCGATTTCTTCCTGGAGCAATACACCACGACGATCTAACTGACAGCTGGCATCTATAGTGAGGTGCCCAATATCGACACCGAGCTTTTTGGCACATTTGTTACCGATAACGTTAGTACAGGCAATCAATGCAGCAATAGCTGTATCCGTAGGTGTTGGCCCAAGGTTCGTACCACCGCGCTCAGTTGGTTCGTCAATCGTAAAATTCACATCACGCACCGTCACATCAGTGCGGGAATGCGATGGACATTCCGCTTTGGAGCGTAATGTCACCGTATTTTTCATCCTAATTGCCATTTCACAGCCTCCTACCAGCTATGTTGTACCTACAGAAAGCTGCAGGCCCGATCAAAAGAAAAGCGCGGGAGCTTCTGGAATAAAGCGGTTTCATCGGCATAACCGATATTGCACAGAAAGTTTGATTTCCAGCCGTTGTCAGCGAAAAATTCCTGATCGACGATCTGATTGGAGAAACCGGACATCGCTCCAACGTCTAAGCCCAATGCACGAGCGGCAATCATAAAATAGGCACCTTGCAACGTTGAATTCCGGTAAGCAGTGTCATGGCAGTATTCCGGCTTGTCTTCAAAAAACGGCACCCGGTCTTCATGTGGAAACAGGAAAGGCAATTCCTTCCAGAAATCAGGATCCCAGGCAATAATCGCGGTTACCGGTGCATGGATCATCTTCTCAACATTCTTAGGTTTCAGCGCCTTAGACAACCGCTGCTTGCCCTCATCACTAGTGACAAAGACAAAGCGCGCCGGGCAAGTATTCATACTGGTAGGACCAGCGATCGTAATCTCATAAATAGTCTGGAGCAGTTCGGTTGAAACCGGCTTATCTGTCCAGGCGTAATGTGAACGTGCATCACGCAGAATCAGGTCAATTGACGCATCATCCAGCCGTGCTTTATTAGCCCGTACCCGCCGTACTGCCTCCTGTGCTTCCAAGCGAGCTTTATCCAATGCTTCCCCGGTTAGTGCCATGATTAAGCCTTTATTAAATTGAGGAACAAGAATTGAATAACTGATGCATTTACCCTTGTCTTTTTGCCGCCGTTGCACCGAACCCACTCGTTGCATAGCCTGCTATGCGCCTCGCACGTTCGTCACAACACCAACAAAAATCCGGCGGCTAATCCACATAACTTATTCAACTCTTGTTCTCACGTATTTTTGACGATAATCTGATATATTGTCAAACAAAATCGATTTTTCTTGTTGCGGGTGATTTAGCCTGCCCGATATATCAAAATTTACTCAAGAGGAGGCGCAGATGCCTGCATGGGAAGAATATAAACAAGCTGCCAAAGAACGGGGTTCGTTGGCGCTGGAAATGTTTGTGGTGGAATCGACACCCGCTAAAACACCCGAAGATGTAAAAGAAAATCTGCCGGCGCATCTGGCTTATCAGCAATCCCTGGAAAACGCTGGCACACTGGCTTTTGCCGGGCCACTTTCAGATGATACAGGCGAATTGATGCAGGGCACCGGACTGATTGTTTATCGTGCTTCCTCCATGGAGGAAGCAAAGCAGATTGCCGAGGCTGACCCGATGCATCAGGCAGGCGCGAGGACATACACCCTTCGTAAATGGTTAATTAACGA
>JBMZDK010000229.1:0-7041 GCA_049614265.1 Thiolinea sp. | reverse complement strand
GCAAATAATTCACAGCGATTAAATTTGGTGACATAGAGGTCATTGTGTGTAAAAGGTTCGGATTCTGGCCCGGTGTCCTGGTGTTCGGCTTGATGCAGACGTATCTCATAAGATATGGGCTGACCGTTTGCAGCTTTTATTGAACCATCAGCAATTCGCCAGCGGCGTAAAGTGCCTGGCGAGACCTTGCTGGCCTTTTCTTTGGTATAGCGGTTACTGACTCTTCTGGTTTTGCCATTTTCCTGAATGAAATTAAGTTCTTCAACGTAGTCGTCATTGCGTGTGCCGGCAAGGTCGAAGTCCAGTTTCCAGAAGAAATTATGCAAATGCGCCAGGCCAATTTTATTAGCACCAATCAACCAACCGTGCTTTTCTTTTGCGGCGTTACCAAAACGTTGCAGAGCGCCGGTAGCTCCCATTCCAGGTTCAATGGAACCATCATCAAGAAAGCGCCATACCGGAATGTAATTGTAAGCGCCAATTTTGGAGACACTGAACAGGCTTAATGCATCGCCTTGCAGGTGCTCTGTGCCATAGTGATATGCGCTGTCTCTGGTTTCAACTTGCTGGCATGCTACATTTTTACTGTTAAACCTCAGCAGGTTTCCGTCCAGACATTCTTCCGGTTTCAGTGCAACCATGTAACGGGCACCTAAGCCATAGTCAGTGACATCATGGTAGCGTGCACCATTATCATCATAAGGGACATGAATCTGAGCAACGGCAGCTTCATTCAAAATCATTCGCCGTTCACCATTGTTTGGTGTGTAGTGTATTTTGTGATAAACAATTCCTTCACGCTGTCGGTGTTCCCAACACATATCCCAACGTGCTTGATTGGGTAGTGTTACATCAATGTAATATGCATCAGAACAAAATTCCGCAGCTGATGCTGGAGTACTCCAAGTCGAAGTAAGGTAACCAACTAATAACAAAATGGGCAGGTAAGAAAGTGCTTTATAACTATTCATAATTTTCTTCCCGGGCTTAAAATGGGTTGGTGGCATGCCAGTCACGGGGGATCAGCTGGAAGCTATTCCAGCGAGTGGCAATGCGATTGTTGTCTTCGCTGCGTGGCAGATAATGGCGGCTTTGTTTGTACCAGACGACAATATCCTGACCAACGATATTCTGGCTGTTGCTTGCAAAGGCGCTGACATTGCGACCGCAGCTAGCGGTACGGTTATCTACTGCATGTCGTTCACAAGCCTTATAGGTGGTAAAGAATAAATCATGTTCCAGCCAGCTTCTGTTATTGCTGTTAGCTTGGCTCTGATCGTATTGCTTGGGGGCTATTTCGTAAGAAATATTGCCAATGTTAGGGTTGGCTATAGCGCCATCAGCGATGCGCCAGAATGTTTTGTAATCTGGATTTAGGCTTTTGCCTGTTTCCATCTGTAGTGTCTTGATAACTTTTTCTTTTTTGAAACGGGCAACCGTTGGCACACTGTTAATTTCTTCAATGCGTTCATTTCCATGGGCTTCGTCAAGGTCGAAATCTAAGCGCCACAGATAGTGGTCAGTAAATCCTGTTGCAACATCACCAGTTATGTTGGCTGGCCAGCCATATTGAGCTGAACTCTCTCCTACGGCGGGTAGTATGCCACTTAAGCCAATGGCAGGTTCGATCGTGCCATTTTCGTAGAAAGACCAGCGGGTTTGGTAATTTCTGGGGCCAACCTGAGAAAAAGTACTGATTTGAAAAACTTCTGTTTGTCGTTGAACTGTGTATTTATAAAGATAACCTGCCTTTTTGGTACGGGTGCATAACACATTTTTACCTGCAAAGGGGCGAAGATTTCCTGACGGGCAGTCTGTTTGTGTTAATTCGGTAATATTATTACCGCCCAGCCCGGCGGCTGTGCTTATGAAGTAGGCATCAGTGGCTCCGTCGTCAAATGTTGCCTCAATTTGAGAGAGTGATGCTTCACCTAATACTCTGCGTGAGATATTTCCCGGTGCCTGATAGTGAACCTGTGTTAGCACCAGTCCTTCATGGTTTTCTATTTTCCAGCAAAACTTCCAGACTGCTCCTGACTCAAAAGTCTTACTAATTCTGTTACCCAGACATTCAGCGCCGGGTTTGGCAGTTGCCGGGGCGTGCCAGCTTAGTAGTAAGCACGTAGCAAGAAGCAATAAAGGTGGTTTATTCATGATTTAAAGTCTCTGGTCTTTAATAGCCGATGTTTTGTGTAACCAATCCGGCAGAAAGGTTGACGATAGGGCTTATTTCGAACACAACGGAGTCATGCGTATAAAGTAAAACCTGAGCACAGCGGTTTAATCCACACTGTTGTGAGGCCGGGTTAAGCTGTTCGGGCATTGATTCGGCGGTAAAGGAAAAAGCTTTGACATTCAGTTGTGTTGGATCTGTCAGGTATTCTCCTGTTATACGCAGGTATTCAGTGCCAAGAAGTTGCATTTGCTCGCTATCAGAAAAAATGATGTCTGTTGCGCGTGCTATTTCTTTAGCTGTCAGTGGTAGTTGCAGATATTGATGACGCTGATTTGAGATGATGTTTTGTGTGTCCAGATTTATCACTGAATGGACAGTCTCGTCGTTTGTATAATCATAATGATAAATGTCTGCAAGCCGACTACCTGTTGGGTTATTTTTATCTACAGGAGCGCGTTCAACCAGTAACAATTCCAGTGTTTGGTTTCTGTTGTCTTTTGTATGGCGTTGCCGTTGTTGTGGTGTGCTAATAGTTAATGCTTTGCTAATCTCTTCAGTGTCAAGGGGGTCGAGTTCTTTTGCCGATAAATTGAGGGTTAAAAATAAGGCGAATATGAGTGTGAGCACTATTTTGGGTAATCTAATAATATTCATGTTGGGAATGGAGCTAAGGCAGAAAATGGTTTTAAGTAATAAAATTTAATATAGCCTGAGTTTGTTAAGGTAACTATGTCTATCCATCTTAAAGGTCATTTAAGGCAGATTAGAATAAATTTTAGTGATATATGGATAAGAAATATAGATTTCTGGTGGGTGCCTATATAGCAACTATTCAAGGTTTATCTCTTTGAATTAAAATATAATACGGGTTTGGGCTTAGTTGATTGTCTGATGATGGGGCAGATAAGTTCAAATGCTCTCGGTAGAGCTGCAGGGTTGAGCAATGTGGAAGGGGTCAATTCAAACAACTGTAACGGAAACCGTCATCTAGCTTGAGCGGTAGCAATAGGCTATTAATGCCAAGTTTTAATGAGTATTGGCAGAGTTTCTGAAAATTTCTTATGTTAAAATAGCGTTGAGAGTATTCCGCGTTGAGAACTGGTTTGCCTGCTTTGATGAAGTGTTCATAAGCACCGCATGTTCCATGTTCATGACAGCGTTCAGTAATTACTAAGTCAAAGTGGCTAGCTAGTTGTTCGGTGAGTGCAGATAGATTTTTCAAAGCAACTGCCAGACCAAGGTGATGTGCTTCATGGGCAAGGTAGTAAGCAAACTGTAGTTGATCTTGTTTTGTGATATCGAAGCCATTATTTTCGTATAAATACACATCAATATTATCAGGTTCTACGCCATCACAGCCTTTTTCCTGTGCCAGTCTGAGTCTTTCCTGGATAAGAATCCTGACTGCAGTGTTACGGATATCAAGCCAGTACTCACCTTTCCAGTTGTTTAATGCATTGCCTATTGCTTCTTTGGGATAATTTTTCGCATCAGCACGCCACTCCTCCCAGCTGCCAGCTGAAAAATAACAGATTATCTTGTAACCATGTTCTTGCAGTTGGGAGATTTTTTTAGCAGAAGTGTCAAACAGATCAATATTGTAAATATCGACATCATGCAGTTGTTCGATATCTCCTTGCAGTTGCCAGTGCCAGGTGACATCAACATCCGGACGGTACCAGTTTTTATCGATAATCTCTCCACAAAAGGCGGTGTGGTTTGCTGAAAGAAACAACAGTATTGCAACAGTGATTATTTTCATAGAGGTTGGTGTTGCACTGTATTAATACAGTGATTCCTATTAATCATGGATTTTATACCATCTATCATATTTATTGGGTTTTGAATGTAATAAATAGTGTGTCTTAGCTAAAACATAGGAGGTTAATTGGCAGTTAGGATGAAAATTTCACTGTTTGTGTGTGAAGTCCAGTGGTTATTTTTCCAGTGGTCATATTTCATGATAAGTGGAGGTAAGTCACAACTGTCGCTATGCAAGGTGGATGCTGGGCGTGTTGACAAGCGATGTTATGTCAGTAGTGAGGTCTGCCTGGTTTCACCAAAATTGTTTATTAGCAGTGTGGCGAAGGTTTTCAGGTGCCTAAAGCAGTCTGGCTAACAGCGCAGAGGCCATAAATTCATGAAAACTTTTGCGCACGTACTCAGATAATAAAAAAACAGTATTTAAATGGATTTATTTTCACACTGGTACATGCTTGCTCAACATGTAGATACGCGCCGATTAATGCTGGATGTGGTATTCCTTAGCAGTATTTTGCCTGTCGTTGGGTATTTGCTTAATCCAAATGATGTGTTGTTTTTGGAGCAGACGTTTCCCTGGGTCGCTTTCCCGCCTGTGATGTTATCTTTGCGGTATGGTTGGGTTTGGGGAGGGGTAAGCCTTTGTATAATCGCGTTATATTTTTTTCTGGGCCGGCTGTTGCATTTGATACCAGCTTCGCTGATATCGGCTCAGTTTGCTGCCGGAACGGTTCTACTTGTTTATTTGACAGGTGAGCTAAGCTCCCGATGGCGCCAGCAACTGCAGCAGTATAAAGAAAGAACTAAAAAGTCTCTGTTGACTGCTACCCGGTTAGATAAGTCATTGCAACTGTTGCATGTGTCCCATAGTCGGCTGGAAGAGTCGCTGGTTGATGTACACCAGAGTCTCGCAAATTCATTACGTTTACTGGAGTTCTCTCAGGCGCAGCAGTCATTAGGTAAATCGCAGAGTATAGAGAATGTCATTCTCAAAATGCATGAGATTTTGTCTGGACTGGAATGGTTGGAGGTTGCTGCGTTTATCCGGGTAACTGAAGGCAGGATAGATACTGAAAAGCCATTAGCTGTTACAGGGAAGTTCACCATAGACTGGAATAAGTTCGCTTCGGATCAAATGATCATGAATGCCTTGCAACATCACAAAGCTTATATGCAACAAGACTGGGTTTCTGCCAATGAAGCAAGTCGGTTTTTAGTTGTAATCCCGATTGTCGATGTTAACCGGAAGATCCATGCTTTATTGACTGTCCAACAGATCACACCACAGTCATTTAATAAGCAAAATGCAGGCTTGTTACTGATTTTATGCCAGTACCTTGGGGAGTTAATTAATAATCAAAAGGCTTTATCCCCAGTGAGGCGCAATCAGTATTTATTGGCCCACGAAATTACATCAGCAGTACAGATTGTCAGGAATTCGGTGAATTCTGTGATGTTGGTTTCGGTCGAGATGGATAAGTCAGAGCACAGTCAGGAGTATGAGGCGTTTTTTGTAGCTAATACGCGTCGCGCAAATCGTTTGTGGTACATCGTTAAGGAGTCGGATGCTACTTCTTTGTTGATGTTATTTCCATTGTTCTTACCGGATGATTTCGTAAATTATCAGCAGAATTTATGTCAGGTTTTTGAGAAAAAATTTCACCTAAGCCCTACTGTCGCCGGTATCAGATTGAAAGATTGTCACTTACCAAGAACTAAAAATAAACAGGTTTTACATAAGAAGATTGAGTCAATAATAGGAAAAATAAAAAATGTACAAGTGGTTCGTTAGCTCCATGATGTGTTGTGAGGTGGTGCTACTGATTTGTTTGATTTCTAATCAGTTTGCACATTGGTCGTTATACCTTTTGAGCCACTTGGCTGTATCGATAGCGGTTGCTTTGCCCTGGCATGAGAAGCCCCGAAGTGCGCATGATATGAGTAGCATTTTTCTGCTGGTATTTTGTCTTCCGGTATTTGGTATGTTCCAGTTTTTAATGGTTCTGATCAGGAATTTCCATAGTAAGCCAGATGATAATCAACAATATGCCCACAATATTTGCGAGCTGGAAGAGCCTGATAGTTCGCTGATGAAGCCCGGTGGTGCTGATGCTATTCAGCTTTTGCAGGGCCTCAGTCATGAGGCTTATCTTGAGCTGCTACTGTCGGCTCGTTCCTTGCCCAGGCATCAGTCGCTGAAATTGTGGAGTGAAGCTATGAATAGTGTGGATGAGAATGCACGCCTGGTTGGCTATTGTTTTGCGAATGAACTTGAAGAGACCTTCCAAAAGCGTCTGCAAAAGGTATTGGCAGAGCTTGAGCGCAGTGATCCTGAAAAAGAAAAAAGCCATAAACATTTGCTGGTCGCTGATCTGTATTGGCAGCATTTCAGGCTGGGGCAACTGAAAAGTGAGGATCATGCAACAGCCCTCAAAAAAGTTGTGACGCATGCAATGCAATCTATCAGGGCTAATAGTGAGGTGTCTCAAACCTATGCACTACTGGGAGAGGTGATGCAGTTTAGTCAGCGCCCTCAGGAAGCCCGCTATTTTTTCCGCAAAGCGAACTATTTGCGTGGGTCGAAAGTTACACCCGCAGTTAACGATGACTTTGCTTTGCCGGAGCATAATCTCGTTATGATTAGCAGCGCTGCATGAGTATAAACTAAATATTGTGGCGTTCTTTTATGTCTGATGAACTTCCGAAACTTGGCAAGGGTGAGCAGGCTGATATTTGCTTTGTACTAGAGGGGACTTATCCCTATGTACGTGGCGGTGTTTCGTCGTGGATTCACCAATTGATCGAGAATTTGCCACATTATCAGTTTGCTATTGTTTTTATTGGTTCTGCCGCTAAAGATTACTCAGGATTGTTGTATCAGTTGCCGGCAAATGTCTGCCATCTCGAAGTACATTACCTGGCTGAGTTATCCGCAGTGTTTACTGATACTAAAGCTATCCATGGTAGTGCTGTAATAGAGGAGCTGGTAGGTAACATATACCAGCATTATTATCAGACGGAGCATGCTCCTCAGGAGGCATTGCCAGATATTGCTGAGCTATTGGGGGTTGGTGCAGCCCGTTTGCGACAAGAGTTTTCGGCAT
>JBMZDK010000228.1:0-7071 GCA_049614265.1 Thiolinea sp. | reverse complement strand
CTGATGAATAAAGCAGGGGAATTATTTGAAAAAGATTATAACGTTTTTCTGCATTTTAGTGTTGCGGCCTTGTATTTTCTACTGATCTCAATGGTCATTTTCTTTGTCTTTAATCTTATCTACAAGCGCCTGACACGGCATGTGAAAAAGGATGTTAAAAAGCTGAAATTCCGTCCTGATTATTTGCGCTGATTTGTGGCTTTAAGCACATTTCGGCACTAAGCCTATGAGTAGTATGGGTTTTTTTATGCTGCTATCACTTGTGTGCGATAGAAAAGTTTGTTGGGTATATTGTTAATTTATTGTTTTGCTTAGACTAATCTAATACCTGTAAACCTCAGTACAGGAAGCAATAATGAAGTATTTTTTTATCCTTATTCTAATCGTAAGCACACCGGCAGCTGCAGAATTTGTTCAGCTGACAAATCATAATGGGTACACGCAATCCAGCCACCTCCTTAAGGTAAATAACAGAAAAAAGCAGCGTGTTGTGATGTATTCCTATAGCTGGTGTGGCTATTGTGCCCAGGCCCGCAACTATTTTCGTGCTAATCGTATTCCGTATATTGAATACGACATTGAGCGGGATAGGGCTGCAAAGCGTCGCTATGATGCTTTTCGGGGCAGAGTTACACCGGTAATCTTTGTGGGTAGAAATCGCATGAATGGCTTTAGTGTGCACCGTTTCCGCAGCATGTATCGTTAGTTGCTGTTAATACACTCAGGCCTGGTTTGACAGGCTTGTGTGCTGATATTTCAGGCCGATACTGTTTATCTGAAAATAACCACATTCCGTCGTTCATGTGTTAGCTTGTAGCGGGCCAGGCGGAACGTGCTCTTTCTTACTCTCTATCAAGCACGCCATTGCCTTTACCCAATTCGGCAACAAATACAATGGATTGAATAATGGAAACAATAAAAAACACTCCGCCTTCCGGTTCTGATATTGCCAAGACAATCGCCGCTCAAACCGAATCGGCACATGCCGAAGAGATGCTGACAGGACAGGCTGCAGAGGTAATGCAGGGCGCTGATGAAGAGAAGGGCCTTGATCTGGTGCGCAGTATTCTGTTTGGTCAGCAGGCGCGTGAGACTGAGAAAAAACAGGCTTCTCTGGAACGCCAAATTCAGGAGTCGGTCGATACTCTGAACAGGGAAATCCAACAACAAATCAAAATGCTGCAGGGCGAACTGGGTGCTTTAACCGAAGCATTTGAAGAGGAGGCAGGTAAGCAACAGAAAGAGGCAAATACGGTTGCTGAACATTTTGTCCGGGTTGAGAAAAGTATTGCTACTGCTGCAGAAGTCTCGCAGAAAAAACATCAGGAACTGGAACAGCATCTGCGACAGGAAGCCGGAAGAATTGAGCAGAAAGCCCGTGACTGGCGCGAGGAAATATTACAAAAGCTGGAACAGACCGGAAAACAATTGCAGCATGATAAAGCCGATAGAAAATCTGTGGCTGCGCTGTTACAGAGTATGGCTCAGCAATTAGCGGCTGAGGCTGATACGCCGGAAAATGCACATTAATCATGGTTCGTGTTGATGGATAGTAGCACCATCACTACACCTGTTTCAGCGTCTGTAAAATCGTCACAGGATGATCCGGATCTTGAGCGGCTACGCCGTATTTTACTCGGAAAAGATTATCAGGACTTGCTGGCGTTAAAACAACAGCTGGAAAATCCACAGCAACATAGTGAGAAGGTTGCCGCCATTGTGAGTGAAGCTTTGGCGATAAGGGCGGCGCAGGATGATTCTCTGCGTAAGACTTTGTCGCCTACGATTGAAGGCGCACTGGTCGAATCAGTGGAACGCGACCCACAACGTCTGGCTAATGCACTGTACCCGGTGATGGGGCCTGCGATCCGTAAATCAATCAATGAAGTGCTAACGCAGTCTTTTGATGCCTTTAATCAGGTATTGGAGCAAAGTCTTTCACCAAAGTCGTTGTTATGGCGTTTTGACGCCTGGCGCAGCGGACGCAGTTATGCAGAAATTGTGCTGCTGAACACACTGGAATATCAGGTTGAGCAGGTTTTCCTGATTCATACAGAAACCGGCTTACTGTTGCGCCATGCCGTCTCACCGCAGGCAATGAGCAAAGACCCTGATATGGTATCCGGAATGCTGACGGCTATTCAGGATTTTATCGCTGATTCCTTTGGCATTAAACAGGGTGATACCCTGAAACATATGCGCCTCGGTGAGCTGACTGTCTTAGTGGAGCAGGGGCCGTATGCTGTGTTGGCCGCTGTGGTAAGGGGCAATCCACCTGTTGATTTGTCCTCCTTATTAGGCAAAACGGTCGAGGATGTTCATCAACAGATGAGCCATACGCTGCAGCGCTATCAGGGGGATAGTGAGCCTTTTGTCAGAATTCATCCATTATTGGAAAAGTGTCTGTTAACCCAGGCTCAGGAAAAAAAGCAGAAGAAGCCCTGGTTAATGTATTTGCTACTGACAGGTTGCTTGTCAGGATTAATCTATTGGGGTTATCAGTCTTATTTGGGTGATGTTGATGCTAAAGAAGCCAGAATGCTACAGCAAAGCTATCAACAGGAATGGCAACATTTAATTGCAATGCTCAGGGCTGAACCGGGCGTTGTGATTATTGAAGCCACTCATGAGCCGGGTCAGCAACAGATTCGTGGTTTGCTTGATCCTTTGGCAAAACAACCGGAAGTAATATTAAATACTTTTGCCGTCAGTCTTTCTCCGGTTTCAGCACAGAAAATTCAACAGACGAAGCTGGCGTTTAAGCCTTATGCCTCTACAGAAGAAAAGATAGTGCTTCAGCGTGCCCGGCAAATTTTGCAACCTCCGGCTGATATAGCGTTATCTTTGCAGGAGGGGGTTCTGGCGGTTAGTGGGCTGGCTGATTATCACTGGCAGGCTCAGTTACAAGCTTCCTGGTCGGGCATTACCGGAGTGCGGGGACTGAATACAGACAGCTTTACTGCCACCGGCAACCCTGATCGTGATTTACAGCGGCAAATAGATACGGTGAGTAGGAAGATTGAGGATATACAGCATTATTTTGACAATGAGCGGGATGTTATCAGCACTGCTGATCGCCGGCAGTTAGTGAAACAGGCGAGACATATCCGGCAGTTGATGGCAGATGTAAAACAGCAGGGACGGTTGCTCGAAATTATTGTTTTGGGAAATGTTGGGCGGAGTAATGAGATTAGTCATACGGAAGAAAGCTATCGGTTGGCCATGCGGCGTGCTGATGAAATCCGGCAGCAATTGATGATGTTTGGTGTGCCGGGAATTGTGTTGACATCAATAGTGAATAAGTATGTTGATGCAGATCAGCACAGTGTCAGCTATCAGGTAAATTTGTATTAAAGTGAGCTTTGTTTCAGGTTACTAAACAATAAAATAATAATGGCGAACACCGTGATTCAGAAGAAAATTTGTATGCTGGGTTCTTTTTCCGTGGGTAAGACCAGCCTGGTACAACGATATGTTAACAGCATGTTCAGTGTAAAGTATCAGACCACTGTGGGCGTGAAAATTGATAAAAAACAGCTCTCTGTTGGTGATCAGGACATGATGATGATGCTATGGGATATCGCCGGAGAGGATAAATTTGCAACCATTCGCCCGGCCCAGTTAAGGGGGATGTCAGCTTACGTGCTGGTCATTGATGGTACGCGAATGCAGTCTTTTGATATCGCTATGTCTATCCGTGAAATGGTGCTCGAACAGCTGGGTAATCTGCCTATGGTGTTCGCCCTGAATAAAGCGGATCTGCATGAGCAATGGGTGTTGAATGAGGCGTCACTGAAGGTACTGTCTGATACAGGACATCCGGTATTAAAAACCAGTGCGAAGATGGATCAGAATGTTGAGGCAATATTCCTGCAGCTGGGACGGCAGTTGGTTGATGAGAAGATTGCTTTGGAGGGCATCTGATGAGTGATTTTTTATCATTGGTTTACGCTTCACTGGATAAAATTGTACTGACCCGTCAGCAGAACGGCTTATTTTCTCCCCATTCTGCAATCCCGGACTGGTTTCTCTGGTTCACACAAAGCAGCCAGGCCGGAGAATATGATCTGGCAAAATGCTTTCCGTATCTTGAGTGTTTTATGGCGGAGGCGGAAGAACATTGGGCAGCAATGAATACTGCTGTTTTGCATTCTGACCCCTGGGCAGAAACCAATACATTTGGGCAGGTTATTTCATTTGAAGCTGCAGTATTTGTGGCAGATGGTCAGCAGGTAATGATTCTGGAAAAGCTTGGTGAAAAGTTTTCCCGTGAAGTCGCTATGTTGCAGCATATCCGGGATGGATTGCTGACTCAGGAAGTTCTTGAATCTGAAGTGCGCCTGCGGACTCAGCAAATTCGTCAGCGGGAAGAAGAGATCGCCTTAAAGCTGATTTCTCTGACCAGTTATCGTGACGAGGAAACTGGTGAACATGTGCGTCGTATCGGCTTATATGCTGCGGCAATAGCGCGTGAATTAGGCTGGAAAGATACAGCAATTAATGACATCAGGATTGCAGCTCCTATGCACGATATTGGAAAAATTGGTATTCCTGACCGTATATTATTAAAGGCCGGTGCGCTGAATGATGATGAGTTTACTGTTATGAAACGCCATACCGTCATTGGTGCTCAGATGTTAGGTGGTACAGGTATTCCTGTGCTGGAGATGGCGGCTACAATCGCGTTGCATCACCACGAGCGCTGGGACGGGACGGGTTATCCTTCCGGATTAGAAGGCGAAGCTATACCTCTGGCTGCCAGAATTACTGCTGTGGTTGATATTTATGATGCTTTGGTTCATAAGCGCGTTTATAAAGAAGCTATCGCAGAAGAAGAGGCAATATCCATTATGTCGGATGTGACGGGTAAGCACCTTGACCCGAATATCATGCGGATTTTCCTTCATTTATTGCCGGAGATGCGTCAGATTCGCAGGGAGGTTTGCGAAGATGACGTGGCAGTGGCTACCGCAATAAATTAAGCAATTGATTGACAATTCCTTTAAATAACTATACTTTTCGCGCGTCTTTAGACACATATGTCAACATATTGCAGGTATATTCGTATTCACCTGTTTATATTCTTGACGCCTCTGTTTTATCTGTATAATTTATTCGTACGGGAGTGGTGAGTATGCCAGCCTGTGCAAGTATGGAACAATCCGGACTAGCGAGAGTAATTCATGCAAAGTGCTTTAATTGAACAAGGTCTGAGTCTCATGCTGTATGGCATGGGGGTGGTATTTACTTTCCTTACTTTGTTGATTTTTGCCACCACCGGCATGTCCAGAGTTGTCCAGCGTTGGTTCCCTGATAAAGTTGAACCTGTCGCCCCTACCCGAAAAAAGTCAGCAGCAACCGGCACGGTTTCTCCGTTGACACTAAAAATCATTCAGGCCGCCATAGAACAGCATCGTTCACGTTAGTTGGGTTTATGCCCGCTAAAGTATAATTCCCGTGTGAACTGGTTTTGCAGGCAAAAGTTTCTACTGCATGACGAAAATTTTCCACTATCGCCATTATTGACGAGAAGACGACCCGATGAACCAAAAAACTGATACAACACCTTCCTCCAGACCTTTACAAATTACTGACGTAGTATTACGCGACGGCCACCAGTCTCTGTTTGCCACCCGCATGCGTCTGGACGATATGCTGCCGATTGCAGAAAAACTGGATCAGGTGGGCTTCTGGTCTGTAGAGAGTTGGGGAGGAGCTACCTTCGATTCCTGTATTCGTTTTCTCGGAGAAGATCCCTGGGAACGTATCCGGGAGATCAAAGCTGTGATGCCAAATACCCCTCAGCAAATGCTGTTCCGGGGCCAGAATATTCTGGGTTATCGTCACTACGCTGATGATGTGGTGGAAAAATTTGTTGAGCGCGCAGCGACCAATGGCGTAGATGTCTTCCGTGTCTTTGACGCAATGAATGATCCGCGGAATATGCAAACTGCGCTGTCAGCCGTAAGGAAAGTCGGCAAGCATGCACAGGGTACGCTGTCTTATACTTTGAGTCCTGTACACAACCTTCAATTGTGGCTGGATCTGGCCAGGCAGTTGGTTGAGATGGGCGCGGAGTCCATTTGTATCAAAGATATGGCGGGCCTGTTAAAGCCTTATGCCGGTTATGAGCTGGTCAGCGCACTGAAAAAGACGGTCGATGTGCCCATTCACATTCACTGCCACGCAACCACGGGTTTGTCTTCGATGACAAATCTGAAATGTGTGGAAGCTGGCGCAGATACAGTCGATACCTCGATCTCTTCAATGTCGATGACTTACGGGCATTCCCCGACTGAGTCGCTGGTGGCGGCGATGGAAGAAGCTGATCGCGCGACGGGTCTGGATCTTAAGTTGCTGGAAGAGATTGCAGCTTATTTCCGGGAAGTGAGGAAGAAGTATGCGAAGTTTGAAGGGTCACTGAAAGGCATTGATTCACGTATTCTGATTGCTCAGGTACCCGGCGGTATGCTGACCAATATGGAAAACCAGCTACGCGAACAGGGCGCGGGCGACAAGCTTGATGCGGTACTGGAAGAAATTCCTCGGGTGCGCAAAGACCTGGGTTACATCCCGCTGGTAACACCAACCTCACAGATTGTAGGCACTCAGGCTGTACTGAATGTGTTGACTGGCGAGCGCTACAAGTCCATGTCGAAAGAGACTACCGGAATTTTGCGGGGCGAGTATGGAGCGACACCAGCTGATGTGGATCAGGCCTTGCGGGAGCGTGCGCTGAATGGCGATGAGCTGATTACTGGTCGTCCGGCTGATCTGATTGAGCCGGAAGTTGAAAAGCTGACCGCTGAATTACAGGAAATTGCTGCTGAGAAAAAGATTGAGCTGACTTCCGGCGAAGGCCTGATTGATGATGTGCTGACTTATGCGTTATTTCAGCAGGTTGGGTTGAAGTTTCTGGAAAACCGGAATAACCCGGATGCTTTTGAACCGGTACCTACCGGCAATGAAGGCAATGCTGTGTTGAGTGATGATGGTGAGGAAATCTATACTGTTGACGTCGAGGGTTCTAGCTATACGGTGACAGTCAGTAATGGCGGAGATATCACTGGC
>JBMZDK010000227.1:0-7083 GCA_049614265.1 Thiolinea sp. | reverse complement strand
GATGGTTTTTTGTTACATTTAAATTAACTTTGATTTTTTAAAGAGGTTTTTTTTGAATTTTTAATATAAGGCTTTTCATTGATATAATGAAATTTATACGTAGTTGTTCTCCGCTGAAGAAGATTAGGTTGTTTTTTTAAATTAAATATCTGCTTAAATTAGATTTTATATTTTTTATGCAGCTGAATATTAATCATTCTCAACGTGGCCTGCATTGCTGCAAAAACCTGATTTGAATGCACTCCGCGGGTGCGAAGGGTTTGTTTATTATCCAGTTCCCAGGTTGTCAGGCATTCTGTCAGGGCATCTGTTTTGCCGCCTTTAGGGATTCTGACCTCATAGTCAGCTAACATGGGTAGCTCAAAATCTTCCGTTTCCCGCATGATTTGTTTAGTGGCTTTAATGAATGCATCAAAGCCGCCATTACCCTGGCCACTGTTGCGATATTCTTTGCCGTTTATATCGAAAACAATTTCTGCTGTTGAGGCATTGTTCAGTGAGCTGGAAATGCTGCAGTCGAGTAGCTTAATATATTGATAATCTGAGCTTTCTACGACATCTGCAATGATAAAAGGCAGGTCGTCCAGAGTCATATTTTGCTTGGAGTCACCCATACTGACCACACGCTCCAGCACTTTTTGCTGGTGCTCTTTTGACAGTGTAATGCCAAGTGCCTCGAGGTTTTTAGCCAGAGAGGCCTTGCCTGCCAGTTTGCCTAAGGCGTAGCTGCGTTTACGGGAAAAGCGCTCCGGGCTGAGGCGGGTTTCATACAACCCCCCCTTCTGGTCACCATCAGCATGAATCCCGGCTGTCTGGGTAAATACATCGGCACCCACAATCGGTGTGTTGGCTGCGATACGTTTACCGGAAAAGGTTTCCACCATATCGCTGACTGCAAAAATTTTGCTTTCATCAATGCGCGTTTCAATATTCATTTTATCGCGCAAAACCACGGCTACTTCGGCAAGTGATACATTTCCGGCACGCTCGCCCAAGCAGTTGATAGTACTGTGAATAGAGGTAATTCCAGCTCTTACTGCCGCCATAACATTAGCAATCGCCAGGCCATAATCGTTGTGTGGGTGAAAATCAAAATGGCAGTTAGGGTAACGTTGCGTCATATCACTAAGACTGGAAAATACTTCTTCCGGTGACATGACTCCCAGAGTATCCGGCAACATAAAATGTTCGATACCGAGCTCTTTCAGGCCATCCATAAAACGATAGACATACTCAGGCTTGTCAGCATAACCATTAGACCAGTCCTCAAGGTAGACATTAACCCGTAATTCCTGCTCATGGGCATAGGCAACAGTTTTATATATATTCGCTAAATGCTCTTCCTGCGTCTGGCGCAGTTGCTGATGGCAGTGTTTTTCACTGCCTTTAGTGAGCAGGTTGATCACCTGCCCGCCAGTGTCTTTGATCCAGTTTACACTGCGCTGGTGATCAACAAAGCCAAGAACTTCAACTTTACCGGTAAAACCATTTTGATTAGCCCAGGCATTAATTTCGCTAACCGCACCTTTTTCCCCACTGGAGACACCGGCTGAAGCCACTTCAATACGGTCTACCCGCAGTGATTCCAGCAATGCCTTGGCAATATTTAATTTTTCCTGCGGAGAGAATGAAACGCCCTGTGTTTGTTCACCATCACGCAGCGTCGTATCCATTAAGGTAATTGTACGGTCTTGCATTATTTTGCCCTGAATAATGTTGGTGTTATGCCGTGCGCCAGAGCCAGGGTAGCGATTCCCGTTGCTGGTTTTCAAATGCGGTAATCTTGCTTTCATGTTGCAGGCTGACAGCAATATCATCCAGCCCTTTGAGCAGATTGTTTTTCCGCACCGGATCCAGTTCAAAACTGATTTCCTGGCCGCTGGGCGTTGTCAATGTCTGTGCTTCCAGATTAATGGTAAAGCTGATGCCGGGGGCTGTTTCAACGGCTTCGCGTAATTGGTTCCAGGTTGCCTGGTCAACTACAATCGGCAGAATGCCATTTTTAAAGCAGTTGTTATAAAAGATGTCAGCATAACTGGTGGAGATAATGGTGTTAAAGCCATAATCCTCAATTGCCCATGGTGCGTGTTCACGGGACGACCCACAGCCAAAATTGTCACCGGCAAGAAGGATCCGGGCGCCTTCAGCCCCGGGCTGATTCAGTTCAAAATCCGGGTTATCGCTGCCATCGGCATTGAAACGCCAGTCATGAAATAAATGCTGACCAAAACCGGTGCGCGAGACCTTTTTCAGGAATTGCTTGGGGATGATCTGATCCGTATCGACATTGTTGCGATTCATCAGTGCAACGATACTGCTGTGTTTCTGATAGGGTTCCATGATCTGTCCTTATAATTCCCGAATATCAACAAAAGTACCGGCTGCCGCAGCGGCTGCTGCCATCGCTGGTGAAACCAGGTGCGTGCGCCCGCCTTTACCCTGGCGGCCTTCAAAGTTGCGGTTTGACGTTGAAGCACAGCGTTCACCGGCTTTTAATTCATCACCATTCATTGCCAGGCACATTGAACAACCGGGTTGGCGCCACTCCCAGCCGGCTTCCGTAAAGATTTTGTCCAGACCTTCATCTTCAGCCTGTTTCTTGACGTGTGTTGAGCCGGGAACCGCAATGGCACGGATATGATCTTTAACCTTGGTGCCTTTTGCGACTGCTGCCGCTGCCCGGAAATCCTCGATGCGGGAGTTGGTGCATGAACCAAGGAAGACAAAGTCGAGTTTGACGTCACTCAGGCGTGTACCGGCTTCCAGTCCCATATAATCCAGCGCACTGGCGCAGGCGCGACTTTTGCCTTCATTGTCAAAATCATCCGGCCCCGGAATGGGGGTATTTACTCCAATTACCTGTTCCGGTGAAGTTCCCCAGGTAACCTGCGGTTCAATATCTGCCGCGTTCAGTGTAACCACTGTGTCGAATTTAGCGCCTTCATCACTGGGCAGTGTCTTCCAGTAAGCCAATGCTAAATCCCAGTCATCACCTTGCGGTGCAAACTCACGTCCCTGCAAGAAGTCATAGGTTTTTTCATCCGGTGCGACCAGTCCGGCACGTGCACCACCTTCAATCGCCATATTGCACAAGGTCATACGACCTTCCATGCTCAGTGCTTTAATCGCCTCACCGGCAAACTCGATGACATGGCCATTACCGCCAGCGGTACCGATTTTACCGATAACAGCGAGGGCAATATCTTTGGCCGTACTGTGTTTTGCCAGTTCGCCATCAACCTGCACCAGCATAGTTTTTGATTTCATTTGTGGCAGAGTCGATGTAGCCATTACATGCTCAACTTCGGAGGTGCCAATACCGAAAGCCAGGGCACCAAAAGCGCCGTGCGTTGCTGTGTGACTATCACCGCACACCGTTACCATGCCGGGATGGACAAAACCGTGCTCCGGAACAACCACATGGATAATTCCGTTATCCGGGCTGTCCATATCGTACAAATTAAGCCCATGTTTTTCACAATTGTGCATCATGGTGATAATTTGTTTGTTAGCGATCAGGTCAGCGACAGGAAGTGCGCGGCCGGTTGTGGTTGGAACGCAGTGATCCAGTGTTGCCAGAATACTGTGCGGATTACGGATTTTCCGCTCAGCAAGATCAAGACCTTCGAAAGCCTGTGGGCTGGTCACCTCATGCATCAGGTGACGGTCTACGTAAATCAACGGGGCCTGTCCGGATTCCTGATGAACCAGGTGGCTGTCCCAGATTTTGTCGTACATGGTTTTTGGCGTGCTCATGTGATCCTCTGACTGGAATGGCTTAAAGCAGTTGTCATGTTGTTTAGCAATGAATTTCAGGCCGATAGTCTATCCGCTTTCGCCTCAATTGCAACAAGTCGGCAGCTTTACCCGTGCTTTTGCATAATGGATAGGTGGATCATTCACCTTAGGGTAGCAATATATTCCACATGGGCTATACTTGCGCTCCAAATAAATCAGCCGTTTGCAGGGGCTATTCCGGCAAAGGTTGAATAAGATCTGTATCGTGGTTAGCAATGTTGACAAACACATCACGTGAATGAACGGAGACTGACAAAATGACCGTACCGGGTAATACCTTCCGCATGGATGAATCATTTTTGGGGGGTGAGCATGCCCTGTTTCTTGAGCAGGTCTATCAGGAATACCTGCAGGCGCCTGAGAGTGTATCGCCGGAATGGCAGGCCTATTTCTCCAGGCTTGGCATGGCGGCTGAGGGCACGGAAGTCAGTTCAGTGTCCGGGATGGTGCATAATCCAGATTCTGCAATGGCTTCGGATGCGTCTTATATCCCGCAGAGCGTATTAGAGCGCCGGAGCTTCCAGGTTAAAGTTTCCCAGCTGATTAACTCTTACCGTTATCTCGGTCATCTGGAAGCCAATGTTAATCCTTTGGAAGAGTACGGTCACAAAATTGGCATTCCACAGATGTTGCTGGAATACCATGGTCTGGAAAATACGGATCTGAACATCGCTTTTGATCCCGGTTCATTCAATATTACGGCTGAGCCGACCTTAGGTAATATTCTGCATGCTTTGCAGCAAACCTATATTCGCACCACCGGTTTTGAATACATGCACATTACTGATGTGCAGGAAAAGCGCTGGATTCAGCAGCGTATCGAACCCAATATGGCACGTGACGATATGTCGCCGGATCAACGGAAATTGCTGCTTAAGCAATTAACGGCAGCAGAAGGCTTTGAACAATACCTGCATCGTCGTTACGTTGGCCAGAAGCGCTTTGGTCTGGAAGGGGGCGAAAGCCTGATTCCAATGTTACACACGCTGATTCAGGAAGCAGGCCGTGCCGGTTTGCAGGAATCAGTGATTGGTATGGCGCACCGGGGTCGGCTTAATGTACTGACTAATATTATGTGTAAGCCTACCGCGATTTTGTTTGATGAGTTCGAGGGGAAGGCAGAACCGGATGATGATGAATATACCGGAGATGTGAAATACCACAAAGGCTACTCAAATGATGTCACCACACCGGGTGGAGCTGTGCATCTGGCTTTAGCGTTTAATCCATCGCATCTGGAAATAGTGAGTCCGGTGGTCGAAGGTTCGGTACGGGCGCGACAGGAGCGGCGTGACGACAAACAGGGTGATCAGGTCATGGGCATTATCATCCATGGTGATGCAGCGTTTGCCGGTCAGGGCGTGGTGATGGAAACCTTCAGCATGGCGCAGACCCGGGGGTACCGGACTCATGGTACTGTGCATATTGTGGTGAATAACCAGGTCGGTTTCACAACCAGTACGGCTGCTGACAGCCGCTCAACACACTATCCGACAGACGTTGCAAAAATGATCAATGCACCGATCATTCACGTGAACGGTGATGACCCGGAAGCTGTGGTTTATGCTGCCAAAGTCGCTCTGGATTACCGCAATTTCTTTAAGAAAGACATTGTTATCGATCTTGTCTGTTACCGGCGTTTGGGACATAACGAAGCAGATGAGCCGTTTATGACCCAGCCGATTATGTATAAAACCATTCGCGATCTGGCGACAACCCGTACGCAATATGCACAGAAACTGGTTACAGAGGGTGTGCTCAGCCAGGAAGAAAGCGATGCGATGGTCAAAGAGTATCGTGCACTGATGGAGCAGGGCGAAGTTGTTGACTCTTTTGTTGGCGATGAGCGTCTTGGACAAGCTCTGCCGGAAGAGTTAAGAACGCACTGGAAAGACTACCTGAACGGTGAGTGGCGTCATCAGACTTCAACAACCTGTCCTCAGCGCCGGATTCAGCCACTGGCTGAAAAGTGGTTATCAACGGTTCCACAGGAGTTTGAAATTCATCGTCGTGTGCGCAAGGTGCTTGAAGAGCGTGGTGCGATGGGGCGTGGTGAACAAGCTGCTGACTGGGGGTTTGGCGAAACGCTGGCTTATGCAACGCTGCTGGAAGAAGGCTTTAACGTCAGGTTGTCCGGTCAGGACTGCGGTCGTGGCACTTTCTCACACCGCCATGCCGTACTGCACAATCAGAAACGTCGTGAGCAATGGATTCCATTGCGTCATGGGATGAATACTATCGCTGATTTTACCGTGATTGATTCGTTATTGTCGGAAGAGGCGGTACTGGCGTTTGAATACGGTTATGCCACAACAGACCCGGAAACCCTGGTGATCTGGGAAGCTCAGTTTGGTGACTTTGTCAACGGCGCTCAGGTGGTGATTGATCAGTTTATCAGTTCCGGTGAGCAAAAGTGGCAGCGCTTGTGTGGTTTAGTGATGTTCCTGCCACATGGTATGGAAGGGCAGGGGCCGGAACACTCTTCAGGCCGGCTGGAGCGTTTTGTTCAGCTGGCGGCGCAACAGAATATGCAGATTTGTGTGCCGACAACACCGGCACAAATTTTCCATCTGCTACGTCAGCAAATGCTGCGTCCTTACCGCAAACCTCTAATTGTGTTTACACCGAAGAGCTTGTTACGCCATCCTCTGGCTGTGAATGAATTGGCTGATTTTACTCAGGGTAAATTTGAGTTTGTGCTGGATGATGCTGACCTGAAAACACAGGAACAAAAAGACGCTGTCAAGCGTATGGTGATCTGTAGTGGCAAAGTTTATTACGACTTATTACAGGCGCGGCGTCAGTACGAACTGAACGATATTGCACTGATTCGTTTAGAGCAGCTGTATCCGTTCCCCGGTGATGAAATGCTGGCGGTGGCTGAGCAATATCCAAACATTGAAGAACGTGTCTGGTGTCAGGAAGAGCCGGTTAACCAGGGTGCATGGGATGGTATTTTGCCGCGCTTTGAAAACTATTGTGGTTACCATGATCTGCAGGTTGTCAGTCGCGAAGCTGCTGCTGCCCCGGCGGCTGGTTCCCTGAGAATACATCGTCGGAAACAGTCACAGGTGGTGCGTGAAGCGCTTAAGCTGCCAGATGATGCTGAGGTTAAGGTTTAGAATTCAGGCGCGGCTGTGCAGTGATTTGTTTGTGTTGTGTCACTAAGCCAGATATATGCCTTCAAGCCTGCCCAAACTGAGCAGGCTTGAAGGCTAGAGAGGTTCACTTTGATCGCTGCCGTACAGCCTCAAACAAACACACTCCCGTCGCCACCGATACATT
>JBMZDK010000226.1:0-7087 GCA_049614265.1 Thiolinea sp. | reverse complement strand
ATCACAGCTCATCGCCAGCTCAAAACCACCGCCAATCACCAGCCCGTTCAGCGCCGCAATCACCGGCTTATTCAGATTCCAGTTCTCCGTCAGCCCGGCAAAACCACCGTCACCGTAATCATCCGACTCCCACCAGTTCTCCAGCTGTGTTTCACCATCATTCAAGGCCTTCAAATCCCACCCAGCTGAAAAAATCCGGTCTCCTTCAGCCGTCAGAATTCCCACCCGCAGTTCAGGGTCATCGCGCAACTCTGCAAAAGCGGCACCCAGCGCCTGACTCATCGGAATATCAATGGCATTGACCTTGGGCTTGTTTAATTTCACTTCCAGAATGTGACCATTGCGTGTCACTTCGACAGAACTATTCATAGATTCTCCTCAGACCTGCAGAATAAGGCCCTTTTCAATGGTACTTTTATACCGTTCACAGCTATAGCACAAATAGAATGCGAGAAAGTATTTATGCTGAAATTTGATCGGACATGGCGGACAAATGCTCGCCTTTTAAAAACGGCATGAAGAAACGGATTGATTACAGTTGGCTTGCAGGCAAGTATGTTCTAGCGCTTACTCATGGTGACGCAGCATGAAGCCAACGAGTTTAGTCACCAACTAATCAGCTATGACAAACTGTTTCGCTCCAGATAATTAACTTATACCGGCTTATAAGCCATGCACTCAATCTCGACCAGAATATCAATCAGAAAATCACTCACCAGTGCCGAACGCGTCGGTGGTTCCTCCGGAAAATATTCTGAATACACCGCATTAAACCCCGGAAAATCCTCACGGTGCTTCAACCATACCATCGATTTCACCACATCACTCAGCTCACAACCTGCCTCAGCGAGAATCGACTTTAAACCATCCAGACAGGCGCGTGTCTGATCTTCGACGGTGCCATCTGTCATTGGCGAACCATCCGCATTCAGCGGTACCTGTCCGGTAATAAACACAAAGTCACCAGCCCGAATCGCCCGCGATAATGACAGCTGGCGGCCATTCAACATCATTGGCTCACCGATTACTTCCTTTTTAGCCATACCCAAATAGCCTCCTGCGAGAAAGATAAGAAAAGATGAGTTGCACGATAAGGAACAGATTGTCATAGCTTGTTTGCTGGCAAGTATGTCTGAGCGGTAGCGAGTTTACGCCGCCAGGCAGATAAGCTACGGCAAGCTGTTCCGTTACAAAAAAGAAGTCAGCTCACCGAGTCAAGCATTCACATCCACAACAACCCGCCCCTTAACCTGCCCTTTGAGAATATCTTTCCCCAAACCCGGCAGATCAGACAACGTCGCAGGCTGCACCATCGCTTCCAGCTTATCCATCGGCAAATCGCTGGCAATCCGACTCCACGCCCGTACACGATTGTCATAAGGCTGCATTACCGAATCAATTCCAAGCAAATTCACGCCACGCAATAAAAACGGTATCACTGTCGCAGGCAAATTCGCCCCACCGGCCAGTCCCACAGCAGCCACTGAAGCGCCATATTTCATCTGTCCCAGAACGCGTGCCAGCATTGGCCCGCCAACCGCATCAACACAACCCGACCAGGACTCACTTTCCAGTGGACGCTTAACCGTCTCATTGATTTCTTCACGTGCCACAATCTGTGTTGCACCTAGTGCCTGCAAATAATCCGCTGTCTCCGGGCGCCCGGTTACTCCGGCCACTTCATAGCCCAAATTTGCCAGAATCGCTGTCGCCACCGAACCAACACCACCGGCAGCACCAGTCACCAATACCGGCCCGGCATCTTTTTGCAAGCCGTGATCTTCCAGCGCCATTACTGATAACATCGACGTGAAACCTGCCGTACCGACAGCCATCGCCTGTTGTGTGCTTAACCCTTCCGGCAAAGGTACCAGCCAATCAGCCTTTACCCGTGCCTTTTGTGAATAACCACCCCAGTGAGCTTCACCTACACGCCAGCCAGTCAATACAACCTTATCGCCTGCCTGATAACGTGGATCATCCGAAGCCTCAACAGTACCGGCAAAATCTATCCCCGGCACATGCGGATAATTACGTACCAGCCCGCCGCCTGGCCCGATACACAAACCGTCCTTATAGTTAACAGTGGAATACTCCACCGCCACCGTGACATCACCCGCCGGTAACTGCGAATCATCCAGCGTCTGTACTGAAGCTGAGGTTTTTCCTTCGTCGTTCTTTTCCACTACCAGAGCGTTAAAGCTCATACCTGTTCTCCGTTGATTACGTATTCAATGCTGAGACCTTACTCAATTCAGGGACTATCAGTCAATCTCCCCGCAGTTTAAACATAACCTAAAGGCAATGCCGTCGTTTCAAAAACTTTTTTCAATACAAATGATGACTGCACGCCGGTTACTCCCGGAATTCGGGTAATCTTCCCCAACAGGATTTCGTGATAACGATCCAGATCAGGCACCACAATTTTCAGCTGATAATCCGCATTGTTACCGGCAATCAGGTAACACTCAATCACCTCCGGAATTTCCTGAATTGCCTGCTCAAACACCTCAAAGCGCTCCGTGACATGCTTATCCATACTAATATGCAGCAAAGCGGTCTGTTTCACATTCACCTTGCGGGCATTCAGGCGCACACTACGCTGCTCTATAATTCCGGATTCCTCCAGCTGTCGCACCCGCCGCGAACAGGGAGCTGCAGTAAGACCAACCTGTTCTGCCAACTCCTGATTGCTAATCCCACCATCCTGCTGCAGCAACTGCAGAATTTTTTTATCATAACGATCCATTACATCCTCATGAATTCTTAGAAACAGACTAATGCGCAATTTTTTTAACCATATTAGAAAATCTCCGCAATTCATCATAACAAAGCAGTGGTTTTTTTTCTGCAAACGCTGACTCATTTCGCCACTACTGGTTTACGCTAAGCAGTGTGGCAAACGGTATCAGGCACTCGGTGTTCATCTGTTAGCAGACAGACAACATCGAGTCCCTGAAAATAGTTTGCCTTACCTAAACCATGTCAAAAACCTATAGAGATAAAACACACAGTCATGTTTGATGCCAGCAAATACCATAAATTAGAGAAATTCAGCTTACCCGACCGTACATGGCCGGATAAGCAACTGGAGGTTGCACCCGACTGGTGCAGCGTCGATCTGCGCGATGGCAACCAGGCGTTGGTTAATCCAATGAACCCGGAGCAGAAACTAAGAATGTTCAAACTGCTGGTGAAACTGGGCTTTAAAGAAATTGAAATCGGTTTTCCTTCAGCATCACAACCTGATTTCGATTTTGTGCGTCAGTTAATTGAGCAAAACCTGATTCCTGACGACGTTTGTGTCCAGGTATTAACTCAGGCGCGTAAAGAACTGATTGAGCGTACTTATGAATCACTGGCCGGGGTAAAGCAGGCAATCGTGCATGTTTATAATTCAACGTCCACCGTACAGCGTGAGCAGGTATTTGGCCTCGATCGTGAAGGCATTAAGAATATTGCAGTACAGGGCGCCCGTTATGTAAAGGAAGGCGCCGCAAAGTACCCTGATACTGACTGGCGCTTCCAGTATTCACCGGAAAGTTTCACCGGCACTGAAACCGACTATGCTGTTGAGGTATGTGACGCAGTCATTGCCGAATGGGAACCGGAGAATGGCCGCGAAGTTATTATTAATCTGCCGGCTACCGTGGAAATGACAACCCCGAATGTCTTTGCTGACCAGATCGAATGGTTTTGCCGCCATGTCAAACAGCGGGAATTGATCAGAATCAGCCTGCACACCCATAATGATCGCGGCTGTGGAGTAGCAGCAGCTGAACTTGCCACCATGGCTGGTGCTGACCGTATTGAAGGCACATTGCTGGGCAATGGTGAACGCACCGGTAATATGGATATTGTGACCATGGCAATGAACCTGTATTCACGGGGCATCGATCCAAAGCTGGACTTTTCAGATATCAAAGAAATTATCGATGTTGTGGAATACTGTACCGAGTTGCCTGTGCATCCACGCCATCCATGGGCCGGCGAATTAGTTTATACCGCTTTCTCCGGCAGCCATCAGGATGCTATCCGCAAATCCATGAATTACCATCAGGAACACGGACTGGAAAAATGGGATGTTGCCTACCTGCCGATTGATCCGCGTGATCTGGGGCGGACTTATGAAGCCGTGGTACGTATTAACAGCCAGAGTGGTAAAGGCGGTGTCGCCTTAATTCTGGAGCGTGACTACAACATCAGTCTGCCCAAATGGATGCACGCTCACCTGAGTAAAGTGGTGCAAAAGGCCACTGAAGCGACCGGACAGGAAATTTCCCCACAGGAAATTCATAACCTTTACCAGCAACACTTTGTCGCAGTAGACGAAGCCTGGCAGCTACAGGGTTATGAGTCACATACTGAAGGCGGGCAAATTCAGGCCAGCTTTACAGTGGGACAACAACCTGCTTTCAGTGGTCAGGGCAACGGTATTCTGATGGCGCTATGCGATGGTCTGAAGGAAGTTTACGGAAATAAGCTACGCGTCACCCAGTTCGACGAAAGTTCTCTTTCAACAGGCACCAGCGCACTGGCCCAAACCTGTATAGAGCTTCAGGCAGGCGATATAACCAGTGTCGGTGTTGGCATTAGCCAGGATGTTTCCAGCTCGGTAATTCAGGCCTTATTAACTGCCTTCGCCGCCAGCCGGAAAAGCTAGCACGGTTTAACCACATAACTTCTGGTTTGATACCTCAAACCAGAAGTTATGTAAATTCAGAACATATAATACGAAGTCAGATTATTTTCAGGGAAATACTTCCCATTACCGGAAAATCTGGTATGCTCCGCTCAACCTATGCGATCGGGCTGATAAATACCGTGTTTAACCGCGATAATTGCTGCCTCCATCCGTGAAGAAATTTTAAGTTTGCGTAAAATTGAACGCACATGAATCTTTACCGTGCCACCGGAAATACCCAGATCCTGGGCAATCATGTTGTTAGTTTTACCGCTGCTTAGCCACGCAAGAACTTCATGTTCACGCGGGGTCAATCGGGTTAGACGTGTCTTTGCACACATAGGTATTAACCTCACTCCATTTTCTGACAGTTTTAAAGCCACGAACGCATCCCTGACTCATCGTATAACCGAAACGAAAACCCTTTCCGGTTTGAGGAATCATTCATTGCGACGGTAGACATTCATCAGCCTCAAAAAGCGCTGAAACTGTCGCGTTGATTACAAAAAAATTTAAATTGGCTATCTGCTTTAACTTTTATTCCTGCAAGTTCAAAACATTATTATTTCGGTTTAAAGACGCTCCTCTCATTAACGTCTGTGCAATCTATCCCCCACTCATTAAAGAGTGAGGAATAGAAAATGACCCTTCGACTTTTTTCAAGCCTTCAGTCAATTAATCAAAGCTTAGAACAAACCTTCGATTTGACCATCGTCATTCAGATGAATACTTTCTGAAGCAGGTTTGCGTGGTAATCCCGGCATGGTCATAATCGCACCACAAATAACCACCACAAAACCGGCACCCGCTGACAGTCGAACTTCACGGATTGGAACAGTATGGTCAAACGGTGCACCACGCAGATTCGGGTCTGTCGAAAACGAATACTGGGTTTTAGCCATACAGACCGGCAGGTTACCGTAGCCCTGCTCTTCCCATGCTTTTAGCTGATCACGAATCTTCTGATCCGCAATCGCCTCGGTACCCCGGTAAATTTTCTGTACAACAGCATTGATCTTGTCGAACAGTGGCATATCATCAGGATAGATCGGCGCGAACTGTGAAGTACCGGAATCAGCCATTTCCACAACCTTCTCCGCCAGCTCTACCGTACCTTCTGAACCTAACTCCCAGTGGCGACACAATACAGCTTCCGCACCCTGAGCTGCGACATAATCCTTAACTGCCTGTACTTCTGCATCGGTATCGGTGACAAAATGGTTAATCGCCACCAGCACCGGCACACCAAACTGCTTCACATTTTCAATGTGACGACCCAGGTTCGGACAACCATCAACCACAGCCTGTACATTTTCCGGGCCAAGGTCTTCCTTAGCCACACCACCATTCATCTTCATGGCACGCACAGTAGCGACGATGACACAAGCATCGGGAGCCAGACCGGCCTTACGGCACTTAATATCGAAGAATTTCTCAGCACCCAGATCAGCACCGAAACCGGCTTCAGTCACCACATAGTCCGCGATCTTCAGCGCGGTCGTGGTCGCAACCACCGAGTTACAGCCATGCGCAATATTCGCAAACGGGCCACCGTGGACAAAGGCCGGGTTATTTTCCAGTGTCTGTACCAGATTTGGTTGCATCGCGTCTTTCAGCAGCACCGCCATCGCACCGTCAGCTTTAATGTCACGACAGTAAACCGGCGACATATCACGACGGTAAGCGACGATAATATCGCCCAGACGCTTCTCCAGATCATCCAGATCCGTCGCCAGACACAGAATCGCCATGACTTCAGAGGCTACCGTGATATCAAAACCACCCTGACGTGGGAAACCGTTAAACGGGCCACCCAAAGCACAAGTGATTTCGCGCAATGCACGATCATTCATATCCATAACACGGCGCCAAGCGACACGACGGGTATCGATCTCTAACTCATTGCCCCAATGGATATGATTATCAATCATCGCTGACAGCAGGTTGTGCGCTGAGGTAATCGCGTGGAAGTCACCGGTGAAATGCAGGTTCATGTCTTCCATCGGTACAACCTGAGCATAACCACCACCGGCAGCACCACCTTTCATACCAAAACATGGCCCCAGAGAAGCCTCACGAATACAGATCGCAGTACGCTTACCGATACGATTTAAACCATCACCTAAACCCACTGTAGTCGTGGTTTTACCCTCACCCGCTGGCGTTGGGTTAATCGCCGTCACCAGGATCAGCTTACCGTTGTCATTACCTTGTACTGACTTAATAAACTCAGCCGAAACCTTCGCCTTGTCATGACCATAAGGCAACAGGTGTTCGGTAGGAATATCCAGCTTTGCACCTACATCCTGAATCTGCTGCTTATTCGCTTCGCGTGCAATCTCAATGTCGCTTTTGTAACCCATTTGAGTCTTCTCCGTGTATCCGCCCTGTTTCGTTCAGCGC
>JBMZDK010000225.1:0-7125 GCA_049614265.1 Thiolinea sp. | reverse complement strand
GCAACAAAATACGGCCAGGTCGCTTCCCAGTCCGGCATCTCAACCCAGGGCAACGCCAACAGCGCAAAAGGCACATGTCCGATAACAACAGCGCTCATGCTGAGCATTTTATCGTCGGCTTTCTTAACCAGAAAATTCCAGCTGGCATGCAACAGAGCCGCCAGTAAAACCACCATCACTACGGTGAACGACACTAACCCCTTCCCCGGTATCCCGGCACATCCTGATCCGGCACCCAGGTTCCTTGCGGTACTTCGCCATGCTGGAAAAAGACATCAATCGGAATACCACCGCGCGGATACCAGTAACCACCAATACGCAACCACTTAGGATCTAATTCTTTAATTAAACGCCGGGCAATACTGACTGTACAGGCTTCATGGAAGGCCCCATGATTACGAAAAGCCCCCAGAAATAATTTCAGTGATTTGCTTTCGACCAATAGCTGGTCAGGAATATAGTCGATCATCAGGTGAGCAAAATCCGGCTGTCCGGTCATTGGGCACAGCGACGTAAATTCCGGCGCAGTAAAGCGCACCACATAATCCACTTCCGGCTCCGGATTAGACACAGTTTCCAGCACTGCCTGTTCCGGATCACCGGGCAGCTCAGTTGTACTACCCAGCTGTTTGAGTTCAGCGTAAATTGATTGATCACTCATCGTACTATCGTTCTATTAACAAATAGCGCGATTATACGCCCCGACAGCCTCTGTTACTGCCAAATTTTTCTGCTTCGGTAAGCAAAACGGAAAATCAAAAACCAGCGGCCAAATGAAAGGTGTCAGCTCCGGCCTTTTTTACCTTACACATAGCCTCGTCAGCACAACGTAACACAGTCTCCAGGGTGTCACCATCGCCCGGGATCGTGTGCAGCCTGATCTAAGGCGGCCACCTCCGATGTTCCCAGCTGTAATAACAACTGATGAATAGCCAGAGCAACCAGAACCATACAATTTGCATACAACAAGACAGGTATTTTCAGGCAATACCTGTCCATATATTGATGACTTACGGTTTAAGCACCTGCGACCGGCATAGCACGCAACTTTTCAACCACACGATCACCAAAATCAACAGTGCTAATCATCTTTACGTCTGATCCGGGCTTAGACAAATCAGCAGTCGAATAACCGTCATTAAACACACCCTGCATAGCTGACCAGATATTTTCTGCCTCCTGGTACATCTCGAAACTGTACTCCAGCATCATGGCCACAGAGCCGATCATGGAGTAAGGGTTTGCTATATTTTGACCGGCAATATCCGGTGCAGAACCGTGTGATGGCTCATAATAAGCTTTATCCGGGCCAAGGCAGGCTGATGGCATCAGACCAAGTGAACCCAGAATACCCCCACCCTGATCACTGAGAATATCACCGAACATATTTTCCATCACCATGACATCAAACTGACCGGGATTCAGACACAGGTGAGTTGCTGCCGCATCGACCAGCATATTGATTACTTCAACTTCCGGATAATCCGTAGCCACTTCTTCCAGTATTTCATTCCACAGCACACTGGATTTCAGCACATTACTCTTATGAATACTGTGCAGGCGCTTACCGCGACGCATCGCTAATTTAAAGCCTTCCTGCAGAATCTGTCTGATTTGATTCTCATCATATTCCAGTGCTTCGTTAACATAACGCAGGCCATCATCATTGACCCCCATTTCCTTTGCACCAAAATACAAGCCTCCCACCAGCTCGCGCACCATAATAATATCGATACCTTCACCGATAATTTCAGGCTTTAACGGCGAGAAATGAGCCAGTCCCTTAGGCAGTGAAACCGGGCGGATATTGGCATACGTATTATAGCGACGACGCATCGGTAACAATGCTCCCCGCTCTGGTTGCAGATCAACCGGAATTTCTTTTGAAGCCTCATGACTCAGACCTATCGGGCCTTTCAGAATCGCATCAGCCTCATCACAAATCGCTTTGGATTCATCGGGATATGGATGACCATGGTCAAAGTAGGCCGAAGCACCAAATGGTGCAGGCATCAGCTCAAACTGAACGTTATTACGCTCTTCCACCAGCTTGAGAATTTTAATCGCTTCAGCGGTAATTTCCGGGCCAATACCGTCTCCGGCAAGGATAGCAATCTTGTAGCTACTCATGAGAATTCCTGTCATCAATTAAATCGGGGATCTGTTCAAGCCGGAACAGATCAGAAAGCATAAAAAATTGCGCTGATTCTACCGGAAACCCGCATGACTTGCAGAGCAAATACAAACACAAAACTGGCCTCGCAGTACTCTCACCGGGCTGGCTACATGCTGTAACCCATGAGATTCATCCGGCCTCAATGAAAAAAGTGCCATAATTTATACCCACTGATCGATTCACACTGTGAAAACCAACAATAATAAAAACCACTGACTATGCACAAAAATCGCTATTTTATTTTCATCATTCTGTTGTTTTGCTTCCATTTACCGACCAGCCAGGCAGCAAATCAGGTTATTGCTCAATCAGCAGACATGCCTAAAAGAGTATTATTTTTTGGCAATAGCTTCACTTACTACAACAACAGTCTCCATTATCACCTTGAACGTATGGTACATGCCAATACCGACAAAACCGCATTCAGGGAATATGAATTCAAAGCCATTACCATCTCAGGTGGTAAGCTGGCGGAGCACAAAGAAATTGCCGCTCCCGCACTGGCGATGGCACCATGGGATGTTGTCATCCTCCAGGCACATAGTCGTGAAGCGATTGATGAAGAAATGGCGCCCGCTCTATATGAAGCGATTGATGAAATAAACGCGCTTACCCGACAATCACACAGCAAAGCGATGTTATTCATGACCTGGGCTTATCAGCATCAACCAGAAATGATCAAAACCGTCAGCCAGGCTTACGCCGATCTTGGCACAGCACTCGAACTCCCGGTAATTCCGGTTGGACTGGCCTTCAGCAAAGCAATAGAAAGCTATCCGGCGCTTAAACTCCACACACCAGACAAAGTACATCCCAGCCCGGCAGGCACATACCTCGCAGCAGCCACTTTATATGCAGCGATTTACCAACAATCTCCGGTTGGGAATCGCTATACAATGTGGTTACAACCGGAACAAGCCATACAATTACAGGAAATTGCCTGGGCAACCGTGCAGGAATATCAGCAAATCGCTTCATTGCAACAGACAAAGCACGATGCTTTGCTTGCCTCCGATAGAAAGCAAACACTGACCGAACCAAGTAATCAAGCACTTTCAACAGAGAAATGGGCCATGCCGCAGGAAGTGTTGTGGGCAAAGGCTTTGAAAAAGTGGTGGTGAGCTTATCTAGTCACTACCAGCAGGCATTATAGTAAAAGCGGTTAATGCAAAAATTTTGATATCCCAAAAACCATCAAGGCCGGATAAACCGGCCTTGATGCTCCTCATCAGTTTTTTAACTTTCTGCTTCTCCCGCTGCCGTTCTCCCGAACGACTCACGGTGTGAACACCGCCCTTACGCAATATCGGCGCAGTGGCGACAGGATTAACGCGGCGATGCCGCTTACGTTTAGCCATATAACCTCCTTCAGGTCTTAAAGTCGATTAAAAAAGCAAATCGACTGGGCCATTCCAAAATAGTCGATTAAAAAGCAAATCGACTGATTACTCCCCTTTGCCCCAACAAAACCGATTGCACATCAAATCGGTTGGGGCAATTTAAACCAGCTCAGCTCCCGCAAAGTCTCTGCTTTAAGCTTCGCCTTCTTCACTTTTTTCTTCGGCTGTGTGCCAATACGTTTGACCAACCTCTTGATATGACGTTCCTCCCGCAGGAAAACCGGCATTTCATCCGTTTGGCAAAAGCCGAAACGCTTCGGCAGTTTGGTATACAGCGAGCGCGGCGGGAAGTCATACTCAATACCCTTCAAGCGGTTACCGGTCTCAAATGTATGGTAAAACACGTCAGCAATTCCCAACTCACGCCGGATCAGCTGAATTGCCGCCGTCAGTACAGCTTCATCCCAGACTTTCGCATAAGGCGCCAACACTTTGCCAAGGTAAGTATCGAAATCCGCCTGCTCATAACAGGCCTGTTGCCAATCGTCTTTTACTTCACGCACCCAGTCACTCTGGATTTCCTCGATCAGCGCGACACCAGCTTCCAGGTCAAGGTCAATCCGCGCCCAGGCCAATGTTTCATAACGACCTTCGGTGTGCACGGGATGGCCCCAGCTGGAAAACGCGGCGTGTTCATCTGCTTTAATCAGCTGCTTATAGCGCTGTTGGTGATCATTGGCGAAATTCAGTTGCAGCACCAAATGGTAACCACAACGACTCATCTGATTCCAGGTGCGTTCTGAGTATTGATCCGAGCCCCAGGCATCCAGCGTCAGCACAAAATTAAGCGGTGCGTCACCGGAATCCCACTTTGCTGATTCCAGCTGCTCAGCAGTCAGTACACCATTACCCACTTTCGCCAGCACCTTCTTCACCAGCGGCTTTTCCAGCAGATGTGCATACGGTGAACGACGTAGCTCGCTAATGCTCATTGCCTCGCCAATGTAATCCTGCAAAAGCTGCAGTGCATAACCATCACGCACATAATGAAACAAAGTACGTTCGCCGGTCATCACCTGCAGAATTTCGTCCAGTTGTTGCTTCTCCATCATTCATTTCCTGTCGCAAGCCACCCGGCGGGCCGGATGGCGGATTATTCGGTTGGAATATAAAACCCGGCAAACGACTCACACGGGCTATTCGCCTGCCATCGGGTTTTAAATACAAGGGCCATGGTTGCCCTCGCGACATGGAAATTTGATTGTTGAACATGACTTTAATCCTTATCTTTCAGCCTTTAACACAAACCACCTGCTTCAGCGTATGCACCACTTCAACCAGATCACTCTGATTCTGCATCACTGTGTCGATGTCTTTATAAGCGCCGGGAATTTCATCCACCACGCCCTTGTCTTTCCGACATTCAACACCAGCAGTCTGCTGCTTCAAATCAGCAGTATTAAACTGCCTCTTCGCAGCGGTACGACTCATTTTCCGGCCCGCACCGTGGGAACAGGAACAGAAAGATTGTTTGTTGCCCAGGCCACGCACAATGAACGACTTTGCCCCCATGCTGCCGGGGATAATGCCGAGTTCACCGTCATAAGCACTGATCGCACCTTTACGGGTGATGTAGACATCCGCGCCAAAGTGATTTTCTTTCTCCACATAGTTGTGGTGGCAGTTAATCGCTTCACGGGTGGTTTTAAACTGCGGTAAAAACGGTTGTACTGCATCCAGTACCAGACGCATCATCTCGCGACGATTGATCATGGCGTAATCCTGCGCCCAGCCCACCGCTTCGACATAATCATCAAAGTGTTGCGAACCTTCCTCAAAATAAGCCAGATCTTTATCCGGTAAGTTGCCAAGTAACTTACCCATATCCTTCTGCGCTTTGATGATGAAATAGCGACCGATTGCGTTACCAATCCCACGGCTACCGGAATGCAGCATTACCCAGACATCATCGGCTTCATCAATGCATAACTCGATAAAGTGATTACCACCGCCGAGCGTACCGACCTGACGACCCCAGGTACGTTGAAAATTGCGCACCATTTTGGTTAAGCCAGGGTGTTTATCAGTAATCGGCTGCAGGTGATGATCCATTTGCTTCAGCGTCGAGGCTTTCACCGCTTCACGCTTATGCGAATTCATCCCCACCGGTACTTTCGCTTCAATCGCCGAGCGTATCCGCGTCAGACTATCCGGCAGATCGTGCGCTTTCAGCGACAGTCGCACCGCGTTCATGCCACAGCCAATATCGACACCGACTGCTGCCGGAATAATCGCGCCTTTGGTAGGAATTACAGATCCCACTGTGGCACCAATTCCGGCATGAACATCCGGCATCGCCGCGATATGGTTATGGATAAATGGCATCTGCGCCAGATTACCCAGCTGATCCAGCGAACGGTTATCCACCTCATCGGTGTAGATTTTTACCGGCACCTTGCCTTTGTTTAATTGCAATTGAACAGGCATTTTTTGACCTCTTGGAGCCATCGCTCCTGAATAATTTTTATTTTCCGGGCCTGTTGAAATCGCAGATTTCAATGCTCGCTCGGTGACAATTTTCATATCACCTTAAACGCGAAAACCCCGGAGACTGTCGTCATCCGGGGTTTTCTTTACATGCGTATCAATGCAATTTTTGCTACCGGATGACGACTTAACGTCCCCCGGCAATTGCGGGGAACTTTATGTTTTGTGTTCGATTGAGTTCCAGTTGATGAGCATGTAGTTGTCTCCTGTTCGGACGCGTTAATGCGCTGATCAAATAATGCTAATTAGTCTTAGGGATTGGACTGGATTTGTCAAGAGTGAAAATTGTCTGAATCCGGATTACGCGGATTTTTCAGATTAACCGTGGTTTTAAAAGCCGACTGGCTCACTTGTACTTTTCTAAAACAATCTGTCGTTTCACTTCACTTAACAAAAGTTGTTTTTCATCAATAACCCGTTGAATACGCATTTGTTCTTCTACACGGGATTCAAGGTCATATTGCTCTTGTAAACGGCTAAGCATGGTTTCTAAACGTGCTTCACGAGCTTGCAAACGGGTGATTGCTCCTGATTGAGATGTTAAAACCTGTTTAATCTCCTGATCAACGGTCAATGCGTTTTCCTTCGGAATTTCAATTGATATCGTTTGCATTTCAGCTGCTATAACCGGCTGTGAATTCCCACTTTTCAACGTCGCTGCGATATCCTTGCTGAGATCAATCAACAGATTTTCATAGGCAGTTTCGCCGGGATATAGCGGGTAGCTGCGTTTACTCAGTGCATCCTGCTGCCAGAAGCGATAGCCGAGCATATGGCTGGTTAAAGCGGGACGGCGCATAAGCGTAAGGTCATCTAATTCGACACAGAAAATACGCCCGGTATCTGTGCCAATGCGTTGACTGAATTCAGTAAGTTCACGCATACACCATTCAGAGGCGAAGTAGCCCGGTGATAAGCAGGATACCAGGCAGGCGGCAGTGTTGAGCTGTTGGTGGATTTCCGGGGAGAAAGCCTGGTTACCGGTAAGGCGATTGTCTTTCCACAAGCGCTCAGGTTTGCTACGCCCGACGTATTGGTTGACGCGCTGTTCGAGTAGAGGGG
>JBMZDK010000224.1:0-7143 GCA_049614265.1 Thiolinea sp. | reverse complement strand
AGCAGGAGCAGGAGCAGGAGCAGGAGCAGGAGCAGGAGCAGGAGCAGGAGCAGGAGCAGGAAAATGCTACAAAAGCTGAGGATACAAACAATCAGGATGCCATTACTGCTCCGAAGGAAGCAGATTCTAATGCTGAAAGCCAACAGCCGGAAAATGGCGAAGCCAATGTTGAGCAGCCAGAAGACACAAGTAATGGCACTGAACAGCAACAACCTGCTACTGAGACCAGCACTGAAAATTCTGATAGTGAGTCGCCGGTAAAACAAAGCAACAATGTTTCAGAACAAATTGAAAGCAGCATGGAAACCATAGAAACCACACACACCATGCTGGAAACACTGACAAACGAAATTCAGGAGTCTAAAGAGACTAATGCCACCACCCGCAACAGGATGCAAAAAATCACGGAGTCTCTGCAACTCATAGATAATAAGCTGTTAGAGGCCTATGACGTTTTAGACAACAGCCGCTCTGGTATCTCAAATAACTCTGAAAAGATCAATGACTTAACCGGAAAATTACAGCAAATACTGGAAAACGAAGGCAGATTAAATAATGACAGAACAGATATTGATGCAAACCTGAAAAAAATCGAAGAGCTGGTACAAAGCCTTACCACTCTATCACGCGACATCAGAGCTAATTCAGCAGACCTGAACTCGCAGAAGTCATTAATCGAAGATAATTCAATTCGTTTGTACGAATTACTGATTCAGCTACAGGAATTAGGCGAAGAACTGGGTTCGATGTCAGCCGCCATAGCAGAATCCAGAAAGGAAAATTTTGTTGCGACGATTAAACAAGCCGTTGATGTTGATCTAAACCGACTTTGGCTACTACTCAGTACCGTCCTGGTATTCTTTGGGCCACTGGCTTTTGTTCTTTCCGGTTCGCAGCAAAGTTCACAACAGAGCCTGGCTGATGGAACTGATGCACGACAGGGCATGATTCTGGCCTGTCTTGGCGTCTTCCTCGGCTACTTTGTTTTGGGTTTTGGCCTCATGTACGGCCCCACTGCTTCCGGCTGGGTGGGTATCCCGACCCATCTGGTTCAATTCATGACACCGGATGACGACTTTATCAGCAATTTCACTTTCACTGAATTCGCCCTCTATAAAACCGGTTTTGCCATGTTTGGCGCTCTGATTGTTTACACCGCAGCCGGGCAAAAGCTATCCAGTGTTAAACACATGCTGCTGGCTTTATTCGTAGGTGCAATCCTGGTACCTATCTACGGGCACTGGGTGACCTCTGGACACTTTGTAAACAGCAATCAGGGCTGGTTACAGGCTGGTGGGTTCGTTGATCAGGCCGGAGCCAATACCATCAATACAGTCACCGGCTGGTTTGCACTCATTATCTGCTGGAAGATAGGGGGTGATGTCGTCGTCAAACGTAATCACAATGGCATAGATGCAGCAGAACAAAGCAGCGACCCGGTATATTCTTCCAGTGCCACGCTATTACTCTGGCTCAGCTGGATGGGCTTCACTACCGGCATGTTACCCATTTCCAGCGGTGACCAGATCTCTAATGTTATGCTGAATGCAGGCCTGGCGGCATCAGCTGGCGGTATTACTGCATTCCTGCAATATGTCTTTTTTAATGCTGATAAGAATGCGATTGCACGCGGCTTAGCTGGGTTTGTTACCGGTCTGGTCGCTATTGGCGCCTGTGCTCAAAGCGTTACCTTTGTTGAAGCCGCTTTCCTCGGCGCAGTAGCCGGGATATTACAAAACACAGCTTACCGAATTGTCAGAAGCTGGTTGCTGGTGCACGACTGGCAGGTTAAAGCCGCTTTCTTGGTCGCCATTCACGGAGTTGCCGGTATCTGGGGGGCCTTGTGTTATGCCCTGCTCGGAACCGAAGGCAGTTTCTCCTCGCCAAACGTGGTGCAGCTGGGCATACAGGTACAGGGTGTTGCCGCCGCTGTTATCTACAGCATCGTTATGGCAAATATTGCTGTCTTCTTATTGCGGCTACGTGGTAAAGCGAGTGAGGCAAGCCAGGCATGATCAATGCCTGCAGGCAATGCCTGAGCCAAACAAGCCTAAACCAGACAAACAATAGTTGGCTGTCATGAAAATATTGCAGTTCATGACACAGGAGACTGATGTCTCGAAGCAGCAGATACTGTTTCTTGCAGGCATTGCCGGTGTCGCTAACAGTCTGTTGCTAATCATTCTCAACGAAGCAGCCACTGCACTGGATGATGGTTTGATTGAGGCACAACTGCTTGCTCAGTACATTATTGCCTTTATCCTTTTCATCTATGCGCAGCGCATGTCTCAGCGTAAAGCTGTTATCGCTGTGGAACATGCCCTGCAAAAAGTAAGGATCCGGCTGGCCGATAAAGTCAGACGCTGTGACCTGCGCACTATTGAAGAAATCGGTGATATTGATAGTTATGCTTCGCTGACACAGGGGGCCAATACGATTTCCCAGGCGGTAATGTATTTAGTGACCGGTGTCGAGGCTCTGCTGGTACTCATTTTTGCCAGCCTTTACCTGCTGTGGCTATCACCCGCCAGCTTTGTAGTAGCCATGATTCTCATTAGCATAACAATCGTGTTGTTAGTACATCACTACAAAAATACCTTTGATGAGCTATCAGTCGCATCGCATAAAGAAGGTCTGTTTTTTGCTCATTTCATGTCAATCCTGAAAGGCTTCAAACAACTAAAAATCAACCAACGCGAAAGTGACGGCCTGTTTCATCACACCAAAGAACTGGCTCTGGAGGCCAGTGATTTAAAAGGACGTTCGAATGTACGGCTATTAGAAGACATTCTGTTAACCAACGTGAGTTTTTACCTGTTGCTCCTGCTGGTGGTTTTTATTCTGCCTAATATGATCACCGAAAATGAAGAAAACCTGTTCCAGGTTATTGCCACTATCCTGTTTATGATGGAACCGGTTTATGTCATCAGTTCAGCCATTCCAAACCTTTCCAAAACGAATGTCGCTATTAACGGCCTCTATCGTTTAGAAGAACGACTGGATTCATCGCAACAACCTCTTTCAGATCTCAACGCACCCAATACTTCGAAATTCCATGACTTTCAGCAAATTGAACTGGTGGGAGCCGATTTTGCGTACAGAAATGAACAGGGCCATGTGCTGTTTCAAACTGAACCGGTTGATTTGACGCTTAAACGTGGTGAACTGGTATTTATTACCGGTGGCAATGGCAGTGGAAAATCGACGTTGCTTAAGCTGTTAACCGGCCTGTATCAGTCTGAAAATGGTCATATTCAAATTGATGGTGATTCACTTAGCACGGATGATTACCCCGCGTATCGTGAGCTATTCTCTGTAGTCTTTAATGATTTTCATTTATTTCAGCGCCTGTATGATGAAGAAACCATTGATGCGGCAGCAATTAATCAATGGTTACACAAACTGGATTTATCGCAAAAAACAGACTTTGCAGACAATCGCTTTACTCAAACAGATCTGTCTACCGGACAACGCAAGCGCCTCGCTTTCATCATCGCGCTAATGCAAAATCGTCCGGTACTAATCCTGGATGAATTAACTGCTGACCAGGACCCTGACTTCCGCAAAAAATTTCAAACGCAAATTCTTCCTGAGTTGAAAGCCAGCGGCAAAACGATTATTGCAGTTAGTCATGATCAGGAACACTTTTCTACTGCTGATCGTATTTTCCAAATGGACTCTGGTCGTTTAAAAACTCCGGGATTCCACTGATGAAGCTCCGTCTATTTAGCTGCATTTACCTTGCATTAGTATTCGTACTAAGCGGTATTCAACCTGTGCTGGCAGAAGTAGCAAGTGCCTTACCGATTATTCATCTGAACATTAACAAGACTAAGCCTGGCATCGTCGGCACTCAGCTGGGACACGAAGTGCGCAGACAGTTCCCAGACGTTGAAGTACGCTATGACCGTTATCTGGCGGAACGTTTTAGCCAACAAGCCTTCAACAGAATCGCATCAACGCGCCTGCCAGCCATGCTCAAGCAATTAGACAACCACTACCGTGACGAATTATATGGTGTCGCCAATGCCTGGTCGTTGGGTGGCGATAATAAGCTGGGCGATGGAAGGTTATCACTGGCAGAGTATCAGGTACTGAATCTGCTGAGCGATCTGGGGGCAGCACCGAATGGTTCCGGCTTTGCTGTTATGGGAAAAGCCTCAGAAAATGGCAGCCCAATCGTCGGTAGGAATCTGGATTGGGCAATGCAGACTGAATTACGTCAGCTACAGGCTATTACGGTGTATCAAGATAATGATAAAGGCATCGTAAGCATCGGCTTCGCGGGCCTGATATCTGTCATTACCGGTTTCAATGAACAGGGTTTATTCGTGGCGGGCATGAACGCTGAAGCATTTACACCGTACACATCCAATAAGGAAATGTCCTCTGATTTCAGCTTGCTAAGTTTTGACTTGCGGAAGGCACTGGAAACGCGCAGCAGTATAAAAAAAGCCGCACGCTATCTGGCCGGAAAACACTACGCCTACAATCACAATATTCTGCTGGCTGATCAGGAAAGCGTGCAGGTACTTGAACAAAACGCTACCCGAGACAAATCATTGCTCCGCACCTGGCAGAGTGGTCTGCAATATGGAAGCAATCGGTGGGATCACCGCTATCAAATTGCAGTCGTGGATTGTTTTCTATTACCTAAAAATGGTAACTGCACCGACCCGAAAGATGTTACCCGCTGGAAAACTTTTAACTCACTGGCGACCTTCAGTGCACGAAACCCGGCAAATACGCAGGACATTACCAAAATCATGCACAATACTGATAACCATCAATATGAAATTTTCAACCGGAACACGCTGCAATCGATTATTTTCCAGCCAGAACAAAGCGGCCTCCGGCTTTATACGATCCCGCCTGATGGCCAACATCCTAAGCACCCGGTATACACCGACTACCCTGAGCTACTGCCACAAGTCAACGGTTTCAATATTCAGCTATTAATCAATGCGCTTATCTGGGGCATATTATTAACTTTGTTAGGTGTAACTGTATGGCAAATCCGCAAGAATTAGCATGTACAAAACTTAACAATTCAAAACACCTGAACTGGTTGAACCTCTGCACCCCAACCACTAATATTAAATACAGCTTTAGACGTTAGAGAAGCGATTAAAGAAATAACTTTAATATAAAATATTACAATTATATCTAAATAAAAAACAAAACATAAAACGCCCGTCATTAATGATACTGGCAATTTAGTTATTTTAGTTATTTTCTAGTATTAAAAACCAAGATGAGGAAATTATGGATATTGCAGAATTAATTGATGCTGAAAATCAAATATTTATTGATAAAAACAAAGAAAAATTATCGGACTTAAGTAATTATTCAACCGAAGCTTTGGAATGGTTGATGATGGAGCATTTTCAGTTTTCATTTGCCAACGTCTACTTTCTAACAGAAGCAGCAGATAAAACTGCTGCTTTTGATACGGATGCCGTAAAAGAAGAGTTAATTCGTAATTGTGCTGAAGAAAATGGCCATGCCGCCATGTATCGTGCAGCACTGAAAAAAGTAGAATGTGACGTTGATGAAAGAGCCAGCTTTGAAGCAACCGATACTTTTTTGGAAAATATGGATCAGTTAGCTTCAGATGATGATCCTTCACAGGTACTTGGCACACTGTTTGCCACAGAAACAGCAGCAATCTTCGAGCATGAAGTATTCCGTGATATTTCAAAAGAGGTGATTAAGCGCCGTGGCTGGGGCGATACCGGTAAAGACCTGGTGTGGTTCCATGATATGCACTTAAGTGGCGTTGAACAGGCTCACCGCGAAGAACTGGGCATCTTTTTACGCAACATCACCCCGGAACAGGGTGTAGTAGCAAAAGAAGGTGACCGGCCTACTATCGATACGCACAAAGCGCTGGCTGGTGCTAAGGCGGCAGTTAAAATTATGGACACCTGGTGGGATAAGCTGATGGCAGAAATTGCTACATCAAGTCAGAAGGCACCCGCTGTTGCTTAATATAATAGCGCGATAATTTTGTCATGGAAAACAAGTAATGCCAGTACTAACGACCATGGCAGTATTTGGCATGGGTGCTATCGCCAGCACCCTGTCACTGCGCAGGAAAAACAAGGGACACGCGCTTCGCCAGGCCAAAACTGCGTTGGCACTGCCTGAAGCTGCAGAAACTCAGCTGGTGGAAACGGATACCGCCGCAGCAGAAGAACCCGCTACAGATGGCACCGAAAAATTACTGGCACAATCACTGCCGCTTGCTGTTGTAAGCACAATCAGTGCCGTTGCAGCATTTAGTAATCCCTTGTTTATCCTACCTTCAGCAGCTATCTGCGGTTACCTGACTGCGCCCTTGTTAAAGGCAGGAATCACAAAATACCGAAAGCACCGCCACATCGTCGATTTAGTGGACTCCGCTGTCGTACCCATTCTAATCGTAGTCCACCAGCTTCTTGCCGCCAGCCTGGTGTTACTCTCAATCAGCGTCGGGCGCAAAGTCTTATCAAAAACCTATGATCGCTCCCGGGAAAGCCTGAATAGTATTCTGAACACACTACCCAAAAAAGTCTGGCTCCTGGTAGACAATGTTGAGGTTGAAGTTGACTACCGGGAAATCAAACCGGGAGATACTGTCGTCCTCAACAATACTGACTTGGTACCGGTGGATGGAGCCGTTATTCAGGGCGACGCCCTGGTTGATCAGACTATGTTAACCGGCGAAGCAGTTCCGGCAGAAAAGACTACAGGCGACAAAGTATATGCCGGTACACAGGTCGTTTCCGGGCGCATGCATATTAAGGTAGAAAAATCAGGCGATGATACCCATGCTGGTGAAGTGTCCGCACTCATACTTCAGGCAGCAGATCGGCGCACTGCGGTACAGGAAAAAGGCGAGATGGTGCTGGAGAAATCCATGCCACCACTATTAGCACTCTCAGGAATAGTCGCGGTTACGGCTGGTTTATCGCGTGCGCTGGGCGTTTATCTGGTTACACCAGGGTACACATTGCGCGTACTTTCGCCGATTGCACTATTGCAAAGCCTGCGTAGTTCCACCGACGCCGGTATTCTGGTTAAAGACGGACGTAGCCTGGAGTTGCTGAATGGCATCGATACCGTAGTCTTTGACAAAACCGGCACCCTGACCGATGGCGA
>JBMZDK010000223.1:0-7175 GCA_049614265.1 Thiolinea sp. | reverse complement strand
GGGTAGATCCCGCTGATATGGGGCGTTCCGCCTTATTTTACCCACTGGTAGGCCTTATTATCGGCATCTTGCTTTGCCTTCCGCTTTGGTTGTTTTCCAGCGCATCACCATTTTTGTTGGCCGCTATACTGACAATCTTTTGGGCAATAGTTACCGGTGGATTGCATCTGGACGGTGTGGCAGATGGGGCTGATGCCTGGCTTGGAGGGATGGGAGACGAGGAGAGAACACACCGTATTCTTAAAGATCCTCTGATTGGTGCTGCCGGGGCTATTGCGATTTGCTCCGTACTGTTATTGAAGTTTGCTGCTTTGGTTGTTGTGCTGGAACAACAGCTATGGGGGCTGGTTTTGTTTGCGCCAGTATTGGGACGGGCTTCAGTTTTATTACTGTTTTTGACGACGCCTTATGTGCGTCACGGTGGTTTGGGGAGTTCTGTGACAGCATTTCTACCTAAACACTTAGCTGGTCTGATCGTGTTGTTGGTTGTATTAATAGCGCTATCCTTATCCTGGCAGGGCTTGATTGCTTATCTGATCGTACTTTATTTATTGCGTCGGTTGATGTTGCAGCGTTTGCGGGGGTGTACCGGCGATACTGCAGGAGCCACGATAGAACTGGGTGAAGTATTCTGGTTACTGGGGATTGGCCTGAGTCTGTAGGGAGGGCTGCTGTTTGTTGGCTTGCCTTTTGTCCGGAGCAGGCTCACGCCGGGGAGTATTTTTGTATACTGAAGCCGATATCCGGTGTCCGCATTGTATGTCGCCAGCTGTGACAGCCCCAATAATAAAAAGCTCAGGATCAATTATGAAATATTCCCGCCAGTCTGGTATCTCTTTGCTGGAGATTTTGGTTACCATTGCTATTTTGAGCATCTTATCAGTAATGGCCGCGCCCAGTGTGCAGGAGCTAATTCAAAATAATCGTGCCCGCTCAATTACTGACGAATTTGCTTCCAGTCTTTATCAGGCAAGAAGTGAGGCAGTAAAACGCGGCAACCGGATAACCCTGTGTGCAAGTGATCCGACGCAAATGAATTGTGATGTCGACGTTGATAACTTCTCCGGCGGCTGGATTGTTTTCACCGATTACAATGGTAATCAAATCCTTGATCCGGTGGGAACTTTGTTTGATACAACCGGCGATGGTGTTGATGATAGCCCGGAAGAAATACTGTTTGTGTCTGGTATACCTGCGGGTAATGTTGAGATAATAACAAACAATGTTCCGGTGCCAAGGAATGCTTTTACTTATCGCTCTAACGGCTTGATTCAGGGCGTTCCTTTGGGTATCAGCATTTTTGTTCGTGACACCGATTCAACAGAGCAGCTTTCACGTATGCGAATTAATATGACCGGGCGTGTACAGCAGTGTATTGGTAGTGCTGTAAAATGCCCCTAAAGGTTCAGCATTGATTATGGCGCATAGGGGTTAATTAAAAAGATAATGGAGCAGGAAAAAATGGCGGAATGGCTAAATGGGGCTGGTGCAGAGCAGTTACGTGCACACTATCAGGATGTTAAGGCACTGCATATTCGTGATTTGTTTGATGAAGACCCCGGGCGTTTTGAACGATTTTCCCTGAGTTTGCCTGGTTTATTTCTTGATTATTCCAAGAATCGCATTACCGCTGAGACTATGACTCTGCTGACCGCATTGGCGCGGGAGGCAGATATCGAGGGTTGGCGTGAGCGTATGTTCAGTGGTGAAAAAATTAATAACACTGAGGGGCGTGCCGTCCTGCATACAGCTTTACGTAATCGCAGTAATACACCGGTAATGGACAATAATGAAAACGTTATGCCAGTGGTGAATGCTGTTTTAGAAAAAATGGGAGGCTTTGCGGAACGGGTTCGGAATGGTGAATGGCGGGGATATACCGGTGAGCCGATTACAGATGTGGTAAACATTGGTATTGGCGGTTCTGATCTTGGCCCGCAAATGGTGTATCAGGCTCTGAAACCGTATCGTCATGAACGCCTGCGTATGCACTATATGTCTAATGTGGATGGGGCGCATGTGTTGGAGGTGCTGGAAGATCTGAATCCGGCCACGACCTTGTTTATCATTGCTTCCAAGACGTTTACTACGCAGGAAACGCTCACGAATGCTCATGCCGCGCGGAGTTGGTTTTTACAGACGACGGGCGATGAAAAACATATTGCTAAACATTTTGTAGCGGTATCGACCAATACAGAGGCGGTGAGCGCATTTGGTATCGATCCGGCGAATATGTTTGAATTCTGGGACTGGGTTGGAGGGCGTTACTCCTTCTGGTCAGCGATTGGTTTATCTGTAGTTTTAGCGGTAGGCATTGAGCATTTCACCGATTTGTTGTCCGGTGGGCATACGATGGATCAACACTTTCGGGACGCACCGTTGGAACAGAATATGCCAGTGATTCTGGCGTTGTTGGGGGTGTGGTATAACAACTTTTTTGATGCTGAGTCACAGGTTGTGCTGCCGTATGACCATGCATTACGTAGCTTGCCGATGTATTTGCAGCAGGCGGATATGGAAAGCAATGGTAAGTCAGTGGATCGAAATAATGCCTCAGTCGACTATCAGACCGGCCCCATTATCTGGGGGGCGACCGGCATCAATGGCCAGCATGCTTTCTATCAGCTGATTCATCAGGGCACCAAAATGATTCCGGCGGACTTTATTGTGTCTCTGGAACCCCATGAGCATGTGGGTGAGCAACACGATATCCTGATGGCAAATTTCCTGGCGCAGGCGGAAGCTTTAATGCGTGGCCGTACGCTGGAAGAAACGCGCGCTGTAATGCAGGCTGAAGGACGGGTGGATGACGAGACGATTACGCATAAGGTGTTTAACGGGAATCATCCGAGTAATGCGCTCCTGCTGGATAAGTTGACGCCACATACGCTGGGTATGTTGGTCGCGCTGTATGAGCATAAGATTTTTGTGCAGGGGATTATCTGGAACCTTAATTCTTATGATCAGTGGGGTGTTGAGTTAGGGAAACAGCTGGCGAAGACGATTTTGCCGGAATTAACAGCAGATGCCGATACAATGGCACACGATGCATCAACTAACGGTTTGATTGGGCGATATCGAAAAGCACGGGGCTGACGACGGGGAAGTGATGCTGCTAAACTCGCTGCTTTCAATTTTCCGGCAGGAGTATCCCAAAATGAGCCAATTAGAAAACGTTAGCCTTTCCGCTACGGGCAATGTCTATTTCGAAGGCAAGTGTGTCAGCTACACTTTCCACACAGCAGATGGTACACGTAAAAGTGTAGGTGTGATTCAACCGGCAAAACTGACTTTTGGTACCGCAGCACCTGAAATTATGGAGCTGCAGCAGGGGCGTTGTCGGGTAAAAATCTCAGGTGAGGACGAATTTAAAGACTACGCAGGTGGCGATTCGTTTTCAGTGGCGGGCGATTCTTCATTTGATATCGAAGTGCTGGAAGACGTGCATTATGTTTGCCACTATGGGTAAGCAGCTATGCCTTCCCGCTACAATCATATTGTTATCTTAACCGGCGCGGGTATCTCCGCTGAATCCGGTATCCAAACGTTTCGTGCCAGCGATGGCTTGTGGGAAAACCACCGGGTGGAAGATGTGGCCACTCCGGAAGGTTTTGCCCGCGATCCTGAATTAGTACAGCGTTTTTATAATGAACGCCGTGCCCAACTGAACTCTGGTGAGGTAAATCCTAATTCGGCACATCAGGCCCTGGCGCGTTTGGAATCCGAATTTGCGGGCAAATGCTTATTGGTCACGCAGAATATTGATAATTTGCATGAACGTGCCGGTACCAAAAACCTGATTCATATGCATGGTGAGTTAAATAAAATTCGTTGTACGCATAGTGGTCAGGTCTATGAGCGAACCGGAAATCTGATGCATGATGAGCGTTGTCCGTGCTGTCAGTTTGAAGGTGCCCTGCGCCCTGATATTGTCTGGTTTGGTGAGATGCCAATGGAAATGGAACGGATTTATGCTGAATTGGCCGGGTGTGACCTGTTTATGTCGATTGGCACTTCCGGTCATGTTTATCCCGCAGCAGGTTTTGTTGAAGCTGCTGCTATGGCCGGAGCGCATACCGTGGAACTGAATCTCGAACGCTCTTTGGTAAATCATCACTTCAATGAGTCTATCAACGGTATGGCTGGCGATATCGTGCCGGAGTATGTCGCAGGCTTGTTGGCTTAAACCGTCAGGTACCTGGCAGAATAAAAGCCTGGTTAGCTGAAAATGTTGTTGCTGGAACTTGCGGCGCATTTACCGTAAAGTTCCTGACCATAATTCTTTCGGGGCATTGAGCATATATCATGACGAATACTATCCGTATTGCTACCCGCAATAGTCCGTTGGCTATGTGGCAGGCTGAGCATGTTGCAGCGTTATTAAGTGAATTACACGAGGGTTTGCAGGTGGAAATTATCGGCATGAAAACCCGTGGTGATAAGCTGCTTGATAGCCCGCTGGCGAAGATTGGTGGCAAAGGTTTATTTGTTAAAGAACTGGAAGCCGGTATGTTGGAAGGTACAGCAGATATTGCTGTGCATTCGATGAAAGATGTGCCAATGGAATTTCCTGAAGGATTGCATTTACCCGTTATTATGGAGCGGGAAAACCCCTGTGATGCCTTTGTGTCTAATACCTGTAAATCACTGGATGAGCTGCCAGAGGGGGCGGTAGTTGGCACGTGTAGCCTGCGCCGTCAGACACAGCTGTTAACCCGCTACCCGCACCTGAAAACGAAAGACCTGCGCGGTAATATCAATACGCGTTTGGGTAAGCTGGATCAGGGGGATTATGATGCGATTATCCTTGCGGCAGCCGGGTTAATGCGTATGGGCTTTTCAGAGCGAATGACAGAGGTATTAACGCCGGAGCAAAGTTTGCCCTCTGTTGGACAGGGCGCATTAGGAATTGAATGCCGGGTCGATGATGAGCGTGTACATAGTTTGCTGATGCCGTTGAGAGATCATGATACTGATTTACGGGTGCGTGCTGAGCGTGCGATGAATACACGCCTGAACGGTGGTTGTCAGGTACCAATTGCCGGTTATGCTGAGCTGGACGGCGAAACAATTCGCTTACGGGGGCTGATTGGTTTCCCCGATGGTTCTGCGTTATATCGTTGTGAAAAATCCGGTTCTGTCAGTAACCCGGAAGCCATAGGAATTGCGGTTGCGGAAGATTTGCTGGCTCAGGGTGGGGACAAGGTATTGGCATCCCTGGGTATTTCTCATGCAACCTGAATGAATGCATCACTGACCCACCTCCATATTCTGATAACACGCCCCAAACACCAGGCAGCTAATATATCCCAACAATTAAAAGCTGCCGGGGCGATGGTCTCCTGTTTGCCTGTGATTGAAATTGCCCCGCCCGCAGATGAGTTCCGGGTTTGTAATAGCCTGCAACAGATTGATAATTATGATAATGTGATTTTTGTTAGCAGTAATGCGGTGAAATGGGCCTTTAAACTGGGCGGAACGTTTTTACAAAAACACATCACTAATTGTCGTATCGGTGCTATTGGTAATAAAACGGCGGCAGCGCTGTCTGAATATGGTATTGCAACGAGTGACATGCCCGCCGCTGGTTTTAACAGTGAAGAGTTTCTGGCATTAGCATCAATGCAGGCGCAGGAATTGTTGTGCCAACGGATATTGATTATCCGTGGCGAGGGTGGACGTGAGTTGTTGGCGCGTACGTTAATGCAGCGTGGTGCTAAGGTTGATTATGCTGAAGTTTATCGCCGGGTATGCCCGCCAATATCTTCGGCTTATGAAATGCTGCAACGTCAGGTTCAGTCACCATTGGATATTATTGCCTTAACCAGTTGTGAAGGCTTGCATAATCTGGTTCAGCTGTTGCAAAAACCGCATTGGTTATGGACTACGCCATTGTTAGTCGGGAGTGAGCGCATTGCCCGTGAGGCGAGGGCTTTAGGGTTTCAGGCAGAGTTGGTTATTGCTGCTGATCCAAGTGATCGTTCTATGCAGGATGCGCTGTCAGGCTGGAGACAAGGAAATATAAATGATCGATAAATCAGATAATAATGAAATAGATGATCCTGTTCTGCAGCCGGATAAAAAACGCAAAGTTCCTGGCGCAAAGCGTGCTGCTTTTGCCTTATTTATTGCTTCATTAGCCTTGTTCTTTACTGCTGCTGGTATTGCTGCCGGTTATAAACACTGGCAGCGGATGAGCGATCGTGCCAAAGGTAATGCCCGCAAAATTGAGGCGATTGAAACTGCCTTACCAGCTAAAGTAGATGGTCAGACGCTAAGTGAGTTGAATGCTGAGATGAGCCAGCGTATCAATGATCATCAGAAGACTGCTGATAAGCAATTGCATGATATGGCCCGGATGCAAACACAAACCCGACAGTTTGCAGAAACAGTCACGGCTCAAATTGAACAAATTACTGCTCTACAGACACAGTTAAAACAGGAAGCTGGTCCAGAGTCCGGGCAGGAGTGGCAGCTTGCTGAGGTCGCTTTTCTGTTGCGGCTTGCGATTCGTGAATCAGATTTGACCGGTAATCACCAGACTGCACATGATGCATTAAAAGCTGCTGATCAACGGCTGAGTGAAATCGGTGGGGTAAATTATCTTTCGGTACGGCAGCAGATAGCCCGTGACATCACCGTATTAGAGGCAATAGCAGAAGTAGATATGACAGCGTTGTCAGCGAAAATTGATAATTTGCTGTATGGATTGCGACCTGCTGTTACAGCTAAGCAGTTGATGGTTTCGAAAGACACCGCTTCTGCTGAGGTGTTATCCCGGCAGGGCGTTGCTAAAGTAACTACGGAAACAGCTAACGATGCTGTTGGAGGTTCAGGAGAAGATTCCTTGTGGTCTGGCTATAAAAGTCAGGCAATGGATGCGATTAATCAGGTCATCATAGTGCGTCAGGTTGATAAACCATTGGTCGCGACACTAAGTGCCGATGCACAGCAACACCTGTATCAACTACTGCAGCTGAGGTTGGAGAACCTGCGCTTATTGGCATTGCAAAAGAATCATGATGCTTATCAGGCACAGGTCATTCTGTTACGCGATACATTAAAACATTACTATGCTGTTGAGTCGGTTACTGAGTGGTTAGCAACCCTGGATGAGTTGGCTGCTGTTAATCTGCGCCCTGAACGCCCGGATATTTCAGGCAGCCTGCGCCAGT
>JBMZDK010000222.1:0-7187 GCA_049614265.1 Thiolinea sp. | reverse complement strand
TTAACAATCGCCAGTCCCAGCCCGGTGCCGCCTTTATCACGCGAACGCCCCTTATCCACCCGATAAAAACGTTCAGTAAGCCGTGGCAGGTGTTCAGCCGGTATGCCGGGGCCATTGTCTTCCACAGTCAGGCAGGCATAACCTTTAATATTGGTTTGCCAGCTGACTTTGATTTTTGTGCCTGCCGGTGTGTATTTCACCGCATTTTCCAGCAGGTTGTTCACCACGCTGCTGATATCTTTTTCAAGGCCGGTAATTTTTAGTGTGCGATCAACTTTGATGCTGAATTCATGTGATCCGGCGATAGTATCCTGAATGGCGTTTTGCAGTTTCTCCAGCATCGCGACCATATTAATGGTCACTTCCTCTGTGGCCTGCATTTCCGGGCTTTCCAGGCGCGATAACACCAACAGGTCAGCGATAATCTGTTCCATGCGTTTGGTTTGTTGGCGTGATTGCCGGACTGCCGGGCGGATGTGTTCCGGTAGGGTTTCGTCTTCTTCAAACAGTTCAAGGTAACCGGTGAGTACGGTGAGCGGCGTCCGTAACTCGTGTGAGGCGTTGGCGATGAAGGCTTTGCGCATTTTATTAAGCTGGATACGTTGGCTGATATCCCGGACGCTTAACAGGTTCAGTCCGGGTTGCACCTGAAACAGACGAGCTGATAGGGTGATTTTTTCATTACGCGGTGAGGTAAAGCGGATTTCACGGTCGCTGGGTTTTTCCAGTAATTGAGTCAGACAGGGAACCCGCACCAGATTATCCACGCGCTGCCCGTAATCCTGATTATCATTAATCCCCAGCAAGGTCAGCGCTGAGGGGTTGGTCCACTGAATAACGTGATCTTTGTCCAGCAAAATCGAGGCATCGGGTAGCGCAGCCATAATGCTGTTAAAGCGCAGCATCAGTTCGGTGTGCTTCTTTTTGCGTGCCTCGCCTTTTTTGCGGCCCCGTTGAATAAGATAAGCAATTTGCTCCCAGGCACCGTTACTATCCGGCATCTTTTCGATAGGTTGGTCGGCTGCGAGCCAGTTCTGCAGTTCGTAGAGTTTATAGAGTGTCCAGCCGATATAACCAAAACCGACCAGCAAAATACAATACTGCCAATAGCCGGTGATATAGCCGAAGATGAGGCCATATAACAGCACCCACAACAAACGGCGTGCTTCCAGCATCCAGAAATTATCGTTGCTTATCACTATTAGCCTCTATTACTGTAGAAGTCGCAGACTTCTACGCTTGCGGGGTGAAATCTTTTCATGTGTGTTACTGTTCTTCGCAAGCCTGTTCCGCAAAGCGATAACCGCTGCCCCTGACAGTCTGAATGCACTTGTCGACACCGTATTGCTTCAATTGTTTACGTAAGCGCATAACGTGCACATCAACCGTGCGTTCTTCAATGAATGTATTCTGTCCCCAGATTGAATCCAGCAGCTGCAAGCGGGAAAATACCCGTCCCGGATGTTGCATGAAAAACTGTAAGATTTTGAGTTCGCTGCTGCCGGGGGTGAAACGTTGCTCTCCCACGGTCACCTCATGAGTATGCTTATCCAGTGTCATACAGCGGGTAGTTAACAGCTGATCGCTGTTCTCTCCATCAATCGTTTGACGTTCACTGCGACGTAGTTGCGCTTTGATACGTGCACGCAGCAATTTCAATGACACCGGTTTGGCCAGATAATCATCTGCCCCGGCATCCAGGCCGCGAATCATATCGTTTTCTTCGTCACGCGCCGTCAGCATAATTACCGGAATGGTTCGGGTTTGAGCGTTGTTACGTAAGCGCTGTAACAAAGTCGGCCCGGACATATCCGGTAACATCCAGTCTAATAAAATCAGGTCAGGTTCCCGTTCGCAGGCCAGCTGATAGCCACTGGCGGCATCTTCAGCCTCGCTGACCCGATAAGCAGATTGCTCCAGCATCAGGCGGATCATTTGACGGATGGCTGCTTCGTCTTCGATGAACAGGATGTGTTGAGTGCTCATAGCGGGCATCCTATCCGTTGGAACCACGATAAGACAAGTAGAAGTGATCCTGAGATGCTGTTGTTGGGCTGAGCAGGTATAGACTGCACATAAGTGTAAAATATGCGATTGGCTCTTGTTCAGTGCAGCGCTTTTGTCCATAATGCCGTCTCAGATTGGTGAGCGACATTCACTGATCTTACTCTATGGTAGTTTGCGCTGGTTCTCTCGCGACGATATGTTGTAAACCCTGTCAGGCCCGGAAGGGAGCAGCAGTAGCAGCAGACTCGGGCGCCGGGATGTGGCTGGCGTGAACTGCCACCTTCATTCAGATCTGATAGTCCCGAAGTTTTCTCCTCAACGCTAATATTTATGCAATCTAACAACTCAGGGTTTCTGCTGTTGTTATGCGGTCACCTTGCCGAAGGTAGCGGAAAACTTTTGCTGGCTTGCTTAACCTTAATCCTTTTTTGATCTGCTATACTGCGCGCATCGAATTTCTTTAACAGGCTGAGCATGAGTTATCAGGTACTGGCCAGAAAATGGCGGCCACAAAACTTTCAGGAGATGGTTGGGCAACAGCATGTGCTGCGTGCGTTACTGACCGCGCTGGATGAAAACCGGCTGCATCATGCGTATCTGTTTACCGGTACCCGTGGGGTTGGCAAAACCACCATTGCCCGGATCTTTGCGAAGTGCCTGAACTGTGAAACCGGTGTGACCTCCAGGCCCTGTGGCACTTGCCGCAGCTGTACTGAAATTGCAGAGGGTCGCCATGTTGATTTGATTGAGGTCGATGCCGCATCGCGCACCAAGGTCGAGGATACCCGTGATCTGCTGGATAACGTGCAGTACGCGCCAACGCGTGGCCGCTACAAGATTTATCTGATCGACGAAGTACACATGCTTTCCGGTCACAGTTTTAATGCCTTGCTGAAGACACTGGAAGAGCCGCCGCCACATGTAAAGTTCCTGTTTGCGACTACTGATCCACAGAAACTGCCGGTCACGATTTTGTCACGCTGTCTGCAGTTCAATCTGAAGCGCATGCCGGTGGATATGATCAGTGGTCATCTGGCCAGAGTGTTGACAGAAGAGGCTATAGAGTACAGTGACTCTGCATTACGTATTATTGCCCGGGCCGCCGATGGTTCGATGCGTGATGCGTTAAGCCTGACTGACCAGTCGATCGTTACCGGCGGCGGTAAAGTGCTGGATGAGGCAGTGCAGGATATGCTGGGTATGCTGCCGCATGAGCATTTGCTGGCCCTGATCACTGCGCTGGCGGAGAGTGATGGGAAAGCAATGCTGGATGTGGTTGAGCAAATGGCACAGTTAACCACTGATTTCACCATGGCAGCAGATAATCTGATCTCGATGTTACACCAGCTGGCACTACAGCAGGTTGTGCCCGGGCAGGAAGGTTTAGATGCTGATCTGATAAAGTTAGCTGAAGTGATTGCGCCCGCCGATCTGCAGTTGTATTACCAGATGGCGCTACATGGCAAGCGTGATTTGCCGCTGAGTCCTGAGCCTCGTGCCGGGTTTGAGATGATGCTCCTGCGCATGCTGGCTTTCCAGCTTGATACTTCAACGTCTTCCCCGCTACAGGGGCAGGCAAAAAAAAAAGCCTGACGCCTGAGCCAGCTGTCAAAATAAAAGAAGAAACGGCACCGCAACAAACGATATCCCAAAAGCAACCTTTGGTCAGCACACCTGAACCGCCAGCCACACCCGCGCAGAACCCGGAAGAACGAACAGCGGATAATGAACCTGTTCAAAGTGTAGTGACTGAAGAACCTGTTGTGCTTGCTGAAACCGTGATTTCTGAGCCAGCCGCTGTTGAACCGGTTGATAGTCAACCGGTAGCTAATCCTGTTATTTCCGATTTGCCTGTTGTTCCGGAAGTTCCGGTTGATGCCGGATTGTCTGTGAGTGAAGTGGCTGCTGGTGGTTCAGAGTCAGACGTGGAGCCGGATTCTGCTGAGAATCCGACAGATAATGTCTGGCATGACATGTTGCTGAAGTTAAAACTCAGTGGCATGGCAAAACAACTGGCTGAGCACTGTTTGTTTAAATCACAGGTGGATGACAATATCACGCTGACTCTGGATACCAGTGGTGAAACACTTAAAACAACGCGTACTGAGGAAGCTTTACATGAGGCGTTGTGTGCGTATTTTTCCAAACCGGTCAGGCTGGAGTTCGAAGCATCTGCTGTGATTGGTGAAACACCGGAAAAACGGCGGATTCGTTTACGTAAAGAACGTCAATTAGCGGCGGAACAGTCAATTGCTGAAGATCCTGTAATCCGTGAGCTGCAGCAAAAGTGGGGCGGGATAGTGCTTCCCGGCTCCGTTAAACCGAATAAGGATGTGGATACATCCTGAAATATAGTAGACTATTTAGCAACCACGGAAGTTTGCATTCACTCCGGTTAATGGCGAATTTTCAGCTAATTTAAATATAACGTCGAGGAAGTAAAACAATGATGAAAGGTGGATTGGGCAATATGATGAAGCAGGCGCAGAAGATGCAGGAAGATATGCAGAAAGCGCAGCAGGAAATTGCCTCCATGGAAGTCACCGGCCAGTCTGGTGGTGGTCTGGTTCAGGTAACCATTATGGGCACTCATGAGTGCCGTCGTGTTCAGCTGGATCCGTCACTGCTGGAAGATGATGATAAAGAAATGGTTGAGGATTTGGTGGCTGCTGCGTTCAATGATGCCGTACAGCGCCTGGATGCAACCACAAAAGACCGTATGTCAAATGTTACAGCGGGTATGCAATTGCCTGCGGGTATGAAGCTGCCGTTTTAAGCGCTTCCTGCTGACCGGAAAGGAACGATAATGAGCGAGTCATCACTGCTGAAGGAACTGGTTGACGCCCTGCGCTGCCTGCCGGGTGTTGGCTCGCGTACTGCCCAGCGCATGGCATTTCATTTGCTGGAACATGACCGGCGTGGTGGTGAGCATCTGGCGCAGACGATGGCTGCCGCAATGCAAAAGGTACGGCATTGTAACCGTTGCCGCACACTGACAGAACAGGATGTCTGCCGTTTATGCAGTCATCCCGGACGGGAACCCGGCTTGTTGTGTGTGGTGGAACATCCGTCTGATGTGGTTGCACTGGAACAGGCAACGGGTTACCGCGGTTTTTATTTTGTTCTGGGTGGGCGTTTATCACCTCTGGATGGTATTGGCCCGGATGATATCGGGCTGGATATTCTGGAGACGCGGCTGGATGAAGGTGACGTAACCGAATTGATTCTGGCGACCAATCCTACCGTTGAAGGTGAAGTCACCGCGCACTATATCAGCGAGCTGGCGGCAAGGCGCGATATTGCCACCAGCCGGATAGCACATGGCGTTCCGGTTGGCAGCGAGCTGGAATATGTTGATAGCGGAACGCTGTCGCATGCCTTTGAAGGGCGAAGAAAATATTAATGAGAGGAATATGGTGAGCGATTGTTTGTTTTGTAAAATCCGTGACGGTGAGATCCCTTCAACCAGGGTTTATGAAGATGAGGATATTATTGCTTTTAATGATATTAATCCGAAAACACAGCTACATGTTCTGATTGTGCCACGCAAACACATTGCCACCATCAACGATCTCGAATCTGGTGATGCTGAGCTTGTGGGTAAGCTGTTTTTAGCCGCAAAAAAGATTGCAGCTGATGCCGGATATGGCGATGGTTATCGGGTGCAAATGAATTGTGGCGAGAAGGGCGGCCAGATTATCTTCCATATTCATCTGCATCTGATGGCGGGTGAGCGGATTTAATTGACAAAAAAACAGAATTATTCCTGCCTGATTAAGGCCCGGCTCAGTATTTTTTTCGGGCATTCGGAACGGACAGTTTTGCGGAAATTACGGGTTTAACGTGGGCTGTTCGGAATCTTTTCATGTGTATAGCTTTGGTTGAAAAATAGCAGAATTCCTGTTGCCTGTGTCACTATGAATATGTTATTTTTCCCTATATATAAAAAATACTAATTAACTGGCTCTGCAGGTTTTCAATCGCTAACTAATTGAGACCATCATTTTCTCCGGCTATTTGTTGCCTATCTTCTGCTATTTAATTGATGTATTTTTTATCCGGAAAACCCTGGGGCAGGGTATTTTCTGAATTGTTATATTTCCTTGAAAATAAATCAAAATACAGGGCTTCATTTTGAAACCGCTATCTAATACTAATAATAAAGCCGCTGGTCTGCGGGGGCGTTCGGGTTTTGCCTGCTGGCTTGCCGGACTGTTGTTGTTACCACTATCTGTCCTGGCAAACAACGCTGTACCAGTCGTCAATACGACTATCTCTGTCATAAAAACCGGTTCTGAACCCTTTGACACTGATACCTGGGATGGTGTGGATCTTAATACGGCCGGGTTGGATGAAGATGAAAATAATGATGTGGTGCGGTTGCAGGATACGATTACCTATCAGGTCGAAGTCTCGGTTAATGACAATGATGTCAACAATCTAACCTCGACGGTAACGACTGATAGCCGTCAGGCTTGGGTGGAAATGCCTGCAGGGTGTGAAACAGATCCGGATGAAGTGAGCCCGGTTTCTACAATATCTGCTGACCGCCTGACATTGTTTTGTAATTTGGGAGCGGCGATAGAGGGTACTACCCGTGTGTTCTATCCGGTGGCCCGTGTGTTGGGTGTGTCCAAAGACGGCACGCTGGTGACGTTGAATGACCATCATGTGAATGCCAGCGTCACCGCACAGGCCGACGGAACCTCAAACACTGCTACTGCAGGGCCTACCGATACAACGGTAACTGCTAATTTCAAAGTTGAAACCACAAAAGAGCTGAAGGTAACAGCCATTGATTCTGACACTGGCGAGCAACTGTATAGTGCGCCTGCGAAACAGAACGCTGCCGGGACTGAGAATGGTTCGGTAATAGAGTATGTGGTTAAAGTGCGTTATCTGCAGGGTTCAATGATCGCAGATGCTCCGGATGAAGCAAATGGTGATTATGAAATTGATTTTGTATTGCTGGATCATTATACCGATGACAATCCGAATAATAACAATAACGGGGTTTTATCTACCGGGGCTGTGCTGTATGACTGGGATGCTTCTCATCCGGCCTGTAAGCTGGTGGGTGATCATGGCCCGAATGCTTCGGTAAGCTGTACACAGATTAACTATGCACTTGATCAACTGAGTACCACACTCGGTTCAAATGATGGGGTAAATGACCCGAA
>JBMZDK010000221.1:0-7193 GCA_049614265.1 Thiolinea sp. | reverse complement strand
AGGTCAGGCGCACGCTTACCGTAGTCCATGTGGCCGTAAATCTTTACGCCATCCACTTCCTGTACATCCTTGGAGAAGAATTCAGCGATGTCTTCGTAGGCCGACCAGTTCACCGGCACGCCAAGGTCATAACCGTATTTCTCTTTGAACTTCTTCTGTATATCTTCGTTATCAAACCAGTCCTTGCGGAACCAATACAGGTTAGCGAACTGCTGATCCGGTAGCTGATAAAGCTTGCCATCCGGGCCGGTTGTAAACTGTGTGCCCATGAAATCATCCAGATCCAGACCCGGATTAGTTACATCTTTCCAGTCACCTGCGATTTGATCCGACAGCACATAAGCCAGCTGTAAGCGCGAGTGGGTACCAATCAGATCAGAATCGTTCACATAAGCATCGTAAAGATTCCGCTTAGTCTGCATCTGTGTTTGTACGGCCTGTACCACCTCACCCTCACCCAGAATCTGGTGATTCACCTTAATGCCGGTGATTTCTTCAAATGCTTTGGTCAGTACCTCACTCTCATAGGAATGAGTGGGAATACCCTCAGACAGCACGTTAATTTCCATGCCCTTATATGGCTCAGCGGCTTTAATAAACCACTCCATTTCTGCCATTTGCTCATCTTTGGTAAGGGTGGATGGTTGAAATTCGTCGTTGATCCATTTCTGTGCAGCAGCTGCATCAGCCAGAGTGCCTTGTGACCCTGCGAGCAGTGCAATACTCACTGCTACAGTCAAAAAATGCTTGCGCATATACTCCTCCGTTTTTTTGAATAAATGTTGGTTTAGTACCGGTTTACACCTGTTATTTAGTTCATAACAATGCCGTTTACATGTCAACTATTTTTTTAGTACTAAATCTATAGAAGATAAACAAATAAAATACCTGCATATAATTCAGCCATTTGATTGTGTATAATCTATCCACTCTTACAAAACCAAGATGCGGGCATCTGTCACCGCACACCTTCGCATTGCCTCAGACAATGCACGCTTATTCAAGTATTTCTATTACATGGGAGGAATCAATAATGAAAACGAATATGCTACTTTTCATTACTATCGGCACACTAATCTCAATCGCTCTCCAGGCAAAAGAAAACGCAGAACAGGTATCGGATGACGTCATCGCCGGACACCGTAGCGCACTCGCCAAAAACACAGCTGGCAAAGGCTTTGGCCCGCAGTCACCGCGCGATATCGATGACATCAGCGGCAATAACCCTGTCAAATTTAGTGCTGCTCCGGCGCATACAGACATGCACTTATGCAATATCCATTTCCATAAAAATGCTGAACATAAGGGCGGCCAATTTACGACGTATGCAGGCAATGGTGATGGTAAAGGCTATGAGAGCGGCTATAAGTATTCCGGCACGCTGACCGAGGCCGAGCTAAAGCCCTATGACGATGACGTTTGCCCAAGTGACCATGGCAGTCTGATATCAGGCGATACCATTGAAGTTCATTATGTACACAGTACAGCGGTAATCGCCCCCGGTCATACCTTAGCGGCCTGTCTGAATGACTTTACTCACAACCCGCAACTCAGAGTGGAAACTCAGGTGTATGTACTGGTAAATGATGATAACGCTTTAGATTTTGCTGAACTAACCAGCCACGGTGAAAAAAATAATTATCATCAGGCGCTCAATATTCCGGATAACACTGGCAAGCCGGTACAATATACCGGTTCGACAACAGGCCCCGGCTATAACGAAAAAGGCTCTCCATTCAAGGTCAGCTGGAGCGTTCGGCCTGAAGTAGCGAAGGTAAATATCGCCACAGTCGGCAAATGGTGTGAAGGCAATGCGTTTAAGGAAGACCATGCACATGGGGTGCGCAATCTGGTGATTAATCCGGATTTATTATCAGGGTCGTAAAGCGTATACCCTAAAAAAAGCACACGATGTTCTGCATCAGATTCTGGTGCAGAATACCGCACGTTAAAAAGAGTCTGAAACTCCTGATAACCCCTGCATGCTTATTTCCCTACCAGATAGTCAAATAATGCACTAACAGGCGGCTGTTCCAACGCTTCTCTACGGGCAAAAATATAATAAGCATGCGGTAGCAGCAACGGCTCATCATAGAGCGCCACTAATTTTCCCTGATCCAATTCATTCCGAATCAATTGCACCCGCCCCATGGCAATTCCCATGTTCTTAATAGCCGCATCAATCACCAGACTGTACAAACTGAAATTTAACCGCTGTACCGGTTTTAACTGAGACTGCTCACGGGCAATCTGCCATAAACGCCAGTCCTGTTCCCAGTCAATGTCATATAACCATGCTGTTTGGCTGATGAAACCACTCACGTCCTGATGATGATCCTGCAATAATAAGGGAGAACATACCGGCACAATGCTCTCCCGCATCAGTTCAATACAGACAAAATCCTTCATACTCTGCGCGGAAAGACCTTTCTGCCTGTTATCCGGCGGTAACTGATAGCTAATACAAATATCCGCCTGATTCAGATCGTCTTCCGTAATAGTCGTCACCGCCAGCGTGTTGATTCCGGTTTCCTGTTCGTTCCGGTATTGCGCCATGCGCGGTAATAACCACTTTTCAGCAACCGCATGTAACGTACACAAATTAATGGTATTCGGCTGTTCGTTATAGTGCTGTGTCAATCGCGTGGTCTCACGGGCAATTTGCTCCAGAATCGGTGATGTCGAACGCCAGTAATCTATCCCCGCCTGATTCAGGCTAAGTCCGCGTGCCTGACGGTCAAACAGCTGCACACCAACGGCCTCTTCCAACTGCCGAACCTGATAAGCCACTGCCGCTGGCGTAAGGTTAAGCACCCGCGCTGCGCGGGCAAAGCTATTGTGTTTGGCGGCCAGCTGAAACACCCGCAGTGCATTAAGTGGTGGTAGTGAAGTTTGCATAGTTTATTTTGGCATAAATTTTTTATCCCTTGTGGCAAAAATTATCCGGTTGTCCTCTTGCGGCACGAGGCTTAAGCTCACTCTCTGATAACAGGAGACCACGATATGACCTACCAGCGCAGAAACTGGACGCCCGACTTCGTAGAAAATTACGTTGGTGATCTGCACCATCAATATCAGACCATGGACGCACAGGCCGCCACCGCTGAAATCCACCGGCTTATCGCGGAAAATAACAGGATTCATACCGAAGACTGTTTTAACCTGAATCCCGCCACCAATGTGATGAACCCACGCGCGGAACAAACACTGGCGATGGGGATCGGTTCTCGCCCGTCGTTGGGCTATCCCGGCGATAAATATGAGATGGGACTGGAAGCGATTGAAAAAATTGAGGTGATGGCAGCGCAGCTGGCCTGCAAAGTGTTTGATGCAAAATACGCAGAAATCCGGGTCGCCTCCGGTGCAATGGCGAATCTGTATGCCTTTATGGCGACTTGTAAGCCGGGCGACCGTATTATTGTGCCACCCGCTTCCATCGGCGGCCATGTTACCCACAATAACGATGGCTGCGCAGGTTTGTATGGCCTTGAAATTCATGAGGCGCCTGTTGATGCGGCTCGTTATACCGTAGACATAGAGCAACTCCGGCAACAGGCACTGGCCGTCAAACCCAAATTAATCAGCATTGGCTCCAGCCTTAATCTGTTGCCACACAATGTCGCGGCCATTCGTGACATTGCTGATCAGGTCGGGGCAAAAGTCTTATTCGATGCCGCGCATCAGTGCGGTATGATTGCCGGAAAAGTCTGGGGGAATCCATTATCGGAAGGCGCTCACCTGATGACAATGAGTACCTATAAAAGCCTGGGCGGCCCACCCTCCGGTTTGCTGGTAAGCAATGATGCAGAACTCATGCAACGGGTCGACGCCATCGCCTTTCCGGGACTGACCGCCAACTTCGATGCGGCAAAGAGTGCTGCCTTAGCCATCACACTCATGGATTGGGTGGATTATGGCAGTGCTTACACAACAATGATGCAGGCGACTTCTATAGCATTGGCTAATGAACTGGCTGAACGTGATATTCCGGTGTTCCGCACCGCAGAAGGTTTTACGCAGTCCCACCAGTTTGCTATTGAAGCTGCACAGTTTGGTGGCGGACAAACAGCAGCCAAACGCCTCAGAAAAGCCAATATTCTGACTTGCGGTATCGGCTTGCCCATTGCCGAAGTAGACGGCGATATGAATGGTCTGCGGCTGGGCACGCCGGAAATCGTGCGCTTTGGTATGACTGTTGAACATATGCCAGCGTTGGCGGAGTTGATTGCAGCAGCACTACGGGAAGTTGCTGATTTAGCAGCGATTGCCGAGCAGGTTTCAGCTTACCGGCAAGAATTCCGTGAACTGGCTTTTATTCATCAGTAAAACAGTAGTTCATCAAACCCGGGTGGATTATCCGTAAAATAATGTGCACCTATTCGTAAATTTATTGGGCAGTTTCTATTGAACGACTAACGCGTTTTCAGCCTGATATAGCTGTCAACTTCATGTTGTTGTGTAAAGTGGAGAATATTTTTCTCCACTGACACATCCTGCAATAAATTCAAAATTTTCAGCCTGCTCGTCTGTCGCGTTCGCCAGATAAAACGCCAAAAATCCAGCGTTTCCCAATTAAACCGCTCGGGACAGCCCTCCGGCAAATCTGGCCGGCTCTTGCCGTACTGCTTAATCGTGCGCCAAAATACCCGGAAAAAACGCAACCCAACCGGTAAGTCCAGCCAGATCAAGGTATCAGCACGGTCAAAACGCTCCTGATAAGTCGCTGAGTGACCACCCTCAAAAATCCAACGTTCTTTGGCATGCACTTCCTGCGTCATCCGTGTTTTTTCAGCCCTGTTGCGTTCAACCCACCCCGGTTGATAATGAATTTGATCCATATGATAAACAGGCAATCCAGTAAGCTCCCCCAACTTTCTTGCCAGCGTACTTTTACCCGAACCGGGCGCACCTACGATCATCACACGTTTCATAATAATTTGAGATTCTCTAAAATCAGGCCTTCTTATCATACACCCTATAAGTACAGCAAAAACGGATCACATACCGGCAATTCATACATAATCCGGCGGAGCCACAAAACCACCAATCTCCCGTGCCACCGCCTCACTAAATGCCAGCGCCGTCCGATCCCGGCCATAACCCGCAATCGCCTGATACCCCACCGGTAAACCAGCCACCTGTCCCGCTGGCCCCACCGTACTGGGCAGGCCAACCACCCCGGAATAACCCGCCCAGAACATCTGCCGAATCTCAGCAACCGATTCACCATTCACGATAATGAAACGCTCATAGCGTCCACCTTCTTCATCAATCGGGAACGCAGGCCCGGCACACACCGGACACAGCAGAATATCGTAATCCGCAAAAAACTGATCAAACAGCATTCGCATCAAGCGCCGTTCGTTATGTGCCACCTGCCAGTCCGCATGTTTCATTTCGACACCGTCCAGACGATGATCCAACAAGTGCCGTGCCACCGGGTTATCTTCAGCAGACGGTACTGCTCTCATATGCGCAATCGTTTCCTCACTCACACCCACCGAACGCGCCGCCCCCAATAAACGCATATACAGCTCAAAATATGTCTGGCTATCCAGCTCCGGCTCAGCTTCAACCACCATTGCTCCGGTAGCCGCCAATTTCTGTGCAAATGCTGCCAGGCGATTGCTATAAGCACTATCGACAGGGCTGGCCGGATCGTCCAGTTTGAGTGCAACCTTAAAGTCTTTCAGCTGTTTACGTTCATCTGCCGGACAATGCACCCGCCACGCCGGATCAGCAAAATGATCAGACCCCGCCAGCAAATCGAACGCCAGGCTTAAATCTTCAGCCGTACGTGCCATTGGCCCGGTCACCGCAATATCAATATCGCTCACCCATCCCGGCGGCATGTGGCCACGCAGCGGCACCACATTCCACGTCGGCTTCAGCCCATAAACCCCCGAATAATGCGCCGGGTTACGAATCGACGAACCAATATCACTCCCCGCTTCCAACGCTGTCATGCCTGTTGCTAACGCTGCTGCTGAACCACCGGAAGAACCACCCGGCGTGCGACTTAAATCCCAGGGATTGTGCGTAGTGCCATAAATCTCGTTAAAGCTCTGCCAATCCACCAGATTCAGCGGCACATTGGTCTTCCCAAATACATTCGCCCCCGCTGCCTTATAGCGCGCCACTACATCTGCATCTTCGGCGGGATAATTATCAATCAGCTGCGGATCACCCCAGGTACTCGGTGAACCCACCAGATCAAAAGCATCTTTCACCGTGATCGGCACACCATGTAACGGCCCACGCCACTCCCCTTTCGCAGCTTCCTGATCCAGCTGTTTTGCCAGTTGCAATGCACCTTCACGATCCTGCCAGACAATGGCATTAATTGACGGATTGACGTGATCGATACGCTCAAAGTGCAACTGCAATAACTCCTGTGCACTGATTTCCTTAGTGCGGATAAGCTTTGCCTGACTGATAGCGGACTGGTAGTAAATTTGATCCATAACAAATGGCCTGCGGTGGTGGGTAGTTGTCGGTGCGGGACAAGCTGTTTTCCATGCTTGCAATGGGGAATTGTATACTGTATACAGAATACTGTTCAACAAGATCATCCTGAGGAGGAGAAGGACGATGACTGATAAACATCTGGGTATGAATCGCCGTGACTTTATTAAGGGCGTCAGCGTCTTAGGACTGGCAGCCGGAACATTGGGCATGCGCAACATTGCACTGGCCGCTGACAGCAAAACCTTTACCTTTGGCCGGGTACGCGAAACCAAGCATCTCGACCCGCATACTTCACAACTTTCATCATCCTGGCATATCCAGCACATGGTGTATGACTCACTGGTCACGCTGGATGATAACTTTGAAGTACAACCTTCTATCGCTACCGAGTGGGAATGGCAGGACAATAATCTGGTATTCACCATCCGCGAAGGCGTGAAATATTCCAATGGCCGTGCCATGACCATGGACGATGTGGTGGGTTCGATTAACCGGGCACTGAGTTCCAAGGGTAATCCTTGGGGATTGCTGCTACGGAATAAAGACTCGGTTTCTGCTGATGGCAACAAACTCACCATCGCCTTCAAAAGCCCGAATAATGTAGCTCTAACCGCACTGACAGCGACACTGGTTTGCATTGTGCCAATGGAAGAAGCGGTCGAAGGCGGCGCATGGGATCCGAAGTCAGACATGTTCTGGGGTACCGGCCCCTACTCAGTGGAAAA
>JBMZDK010000220.1:0-7264 GCA_049614265.1 Thiolinea sp. | reverse complement strand
GTAAAGGGGGGGAGTGCATACGGATAACGTTTAGCCGGTGAAACAGATCTTCCCTGAATTGCCCGTTTTTTACCAGCTCTTCCAGGTTTTGGTGCGTGGCAGCGATTATCCGGACATCAACTTCAACCGGGGTGTGTCCCCCAACCCGATAAAATGTTCCTTCGGCCAATACTCTTAACAAGCGGGTTTGTAAGCCTGCTGGCATATCGCCAATTTCATCAAGAAATAAAGTCCCTTTATTAGCCTGTTCAAAACGCCCCTTGCGTTGTGCATAAGCACCGGTGAAAGCGCCTTTTTCATGACCAAATAATTCTGATTCCAGCAATTCGCTGGGTATAGCAGCGGTGTTCAAAGCAATAAAGGGCTGGTTGGTTCTGGGGCTATGAGTGTGTAGAGCCTGGGCAATTAATTCTTTACCGGTACCGGACTCACCGGTAATCAGAACGGTGATGCTGGATTTAGACAGCCGTCCGATAGCGCGGAAAACCTCCTGCATTGCCGGCGCTTTACCAATAATTTCACCGCCTGCAAACATGATGTTATTGGTGTTTTGTTCGTGCTGTGTTTTGCTTTCTGCACGTAAGTTACAGGCTCTTTGTATCAGGGCTGTGGCTTCATTGACATCAAAGGGTTTAGGCAGGTATTCAAAAGCACCGCCCTGATAAGCCATCACCGCGCTGTCCAGGTCAGAATGCGCGGTCATAATAATGACCGGAACTTCGTTGTGATCCTGCTGCATCTTTTCCAGTAGAGCGAGTCCATCTGTACCCGGCATCCGGATGTCAGTAATGAGTGCATCCGGTTCATCATGACGCAGGGCATTGATAATCTGATCCGCACTTTCAAAGCAGCGAACTTTTATCTCTGTTTTTTGTAAAGCCCGTTCGAGTACCCAGCGAATAGAGCGATCATCGTCGGCAACCCATACATTAGGTGATGGCTGGTTATTCATGTTTGTTATCCGTTCTGTTCATTGCCCAAATTAAGGGGGATCAGCAAAGAAAAGCAGGTGGATCCCGGCGTTGATTCGCATTGCACCATGCCACCGTGACGACCTAATAATGATTGGGCGATGGCTAAGCCCAGGCCACTGCCATCAGCACGACCACTGACCATTGGCAAAAATAATTTGTCTTTTAAGTCGTCTGGGACACCAGGGCCGTTATCACAAATATCGGTTTTTAAAACCAGTTTATGGCGTGTCTGATTAATGGTGAATTGACGTATAATCCGGGTGCGCAGGCGTATGCTGCCATTGCCTGACAAAGCATGGATAGCATTGTTTACCACATTAAGGCATGCCTGTACCAAATGACCACGATCGCCTGATAATTCCGGAATGCTGGGATCGTAGTCCCGTTCAAACTGAATGCCGGAGCCGTATTCTGCTTTTGTCAGGTTGCAGACGTGTTCCAGAACTTCGTGGATGTTGATAGATTGTCGTTCAGGTAATTGTCCCGGGCCTAACAGACTGTTAACCAGCATTGTGAGGCGGTCTGCTTCAGAAATAATGATCTGTGTGTATTCCGTAAGTGTGCTATCCGTTAGTTCACTTTCCAACAGTTGAGCCGCACCGCGTAAACCACCGAGTGGGTTTTTAATTTCATGTGCGAGACCACGGACTAATTCATGTAAAGCCTGTTGTTGTTGCTGGAGCTGTTTTTCACGGGCAATTTTCAGCTGGCGATCTACCTGATGTAGTTCCAGTAGCATCCAGTTATGGCCAAAAGATTGGCTTTCCGGTTGGGGGGTGACAATACAATCCAGAGTGATTTGTTCCTCCGGACTCATCATCAGCTCAATTGCCCTGATGGCATGAGGTTCCTGTTGAGACCGGATAGTGTTTAACTGCTTACAGAATGCGTCATTGTGGATTAATTTATCAATTTGTATGCCATAAATACGCTGCAGACTGTGGCTAAGCAGGACTTCTGCTGCCTGATTCATATAAACAACCCGTAGTTGATCATTCAAGGCAACAACAGCACAAGTCATGACACCCAGCAGTGTGTCATATTGCAGTTTTGTTTTTTGGCAACTGTTTGTTTTGTTCATGAGATAAATAGTAGCAATATTAGTGCCAGAGTATCTGCTGATAAGCTGTTTGGGGGAGATAAGTGTGAAAGGTTGTCAGAACTACTGTGTTGCCCCGTAGCTGGCAGGGCTTTAGGTGTCCGGGAATTTTTGCAGCACGGTTGTTCCGTGGGTTGCGATGAATTGTTTTATTGCTGATGCACTAAAATGGTGCGGGTATAGTGATGCCTGGTGACGTTTGCTTGATCAAAAAGGAAATGTTGGATTGTCAACAATTCTTATGGTTTTATGCGCTAAATAATTGTTTTTTTGCTGTTTTAATTCTGAATATACCTACAATATTGTTATTTTCAATAAAGTTTATATTCATGATTCATTGCCTGGTTGCAGAGAGGCGCGCTAAACTTGTGACCGGTTTGCACATAACTCTCTGAGGAGTCATCTATGTTATCTGATAATGCCCGGGCTTATTGGAAGGCCAATTTGCGCCTTCTGACTATTTGTCTGGTGATTTGGTTTGCTGTGTCTTATGGCTGCGGTATTTTGCTGGTTGAGCCACTTAATACAATTCAGGTGGGCGGATATAAACTGGGTTTCTGGTTTGCTCAGCAGGGGTCTATCTATGTGTTTATTTTACTGATCTTTTTCTATGCCATGAGTATGGGGGCGCTGGATCGTAAATATGGATTTGACGAAGAATAAGAACCTGGGGGTAGTTTGATGGAATTAACTGCATTGCAAATCTGGACTTACATTATTGTTGGGCTGAGTTTTGCGCTTTATTTTGGCATTGCGATCTGGGCACGTGCAGGCTCTACCGGTGAATTTTATGTTGCGGGTGGTGGTATACATCCTGTTGCTAATGGTATGGCAACAGCAGCTGACTGGATGTCAGCGGCTTCCTTTATTGGTATGGCAGGGCTGATTGCCTTTAATGGTTATGGCGGTTCAGTTTTTCTGATGGGGTGGACAGGTGGCTATGTATTGCTGGCGTTGTTTCTGGCACCTTATTTGCGAAAATTTGGGAAGTTTACAGTTCCTGAATTCATTGGTGACCGCTTTTACTCCAAGACCGCCCGTATTGTTGGTGTGATTTGTCTGCTCCTGGCATCAGTGACCTATGTCATAGGCCAGATGAAAGGAATTGGTGTGACCTTTGGTCGTTTCCTTGAAATTGATCATCATTATGGTCTGATGATAGGCATGGTAATCGTCTTTGTATATGCTGTGCTGGGCGGAATGAAGGGGATTACCTATACCCAGATTGCACAGTATGTTGTGCTGATCCTGGCTTATACAATCCCGGCAATCTTTATCTCATTGAATCTGACCGGAAATCCTTCTCCACAACTTGGATTGGGTTCCACCATGCTGGAAAGTACCGGTTTTGGGGGCGTATATCTGTTAGATCGTCTGGATCAGGTGGTCACTGAGCTTGGTTTTAAAGAATATACTTCACAGATTTTAGGCGGCAGCCAGCTCAATATGTTTATGTATACGCTGTCGCTGATGATTGGTACAGCTGGCCTGCCCCATGTCATTATCCGTTTCTTTACGGTGCCTAAAGTGCGTGATGCGCGGTATTCTGCCGGATGGGCATTAGTTTTTATCGCAATACTCTACACAACTGCTCCAGCCGTTGGTGCGATGGCTCGCCTTAATTTGATGAATACGATTCAGACCGGGGAAGTTGGTCAGCCTGATGGTAATCTGGTTTACGAGGAACGGCCGCAATGGTTTAAAAACTGGGAGGCTACCGGGTTGCTGGAATTTGTGGATAAAAATGAGGACGGCAAAATCCAGTATTACAACGATAGTAATCCGGAGATGACGGCTAAGGCTGAAAGCTATGGTTGGAAAGGCAATGAAATGGTTATGGTTGACCCGGACATTATGGTATTAGCCAATCCGGAAATTGCTAAGCTGCCAAATTGGGTGATTGCCTTAGTTGTTGCGGGCGGTCTTGCAGCTGCCTTGTCGACTGCAGCAGGTTTGCTGCTGGCGATTTCTTCCTCGATCTCGCATGACTTGTTAAAAGGCATTTTTATGCCGGATATTTCAGAAAGTGCTGAGTTGATGGCATCACGGATCGCGATGACCGGTGCGATTGTTCTGGCTGGGATTTTGGGGCTTAATCCACCTGATTTTGCAGCAGGAACCGTTGCTATCGCATTTGGTTTGGCAGCCTCCTCGATCTTTCCGGTGTTGATGATGGGGATTTTTTCCAAGCGTATGAATCGTGCCGGCGCTATTATGGGGATGCTGGCAGGTATTACCGTTACGATGTTGTATGTATTCCAACACAAAGGCATTTTCTTTGTGCCGGGTACGTCGTTCTTAGGCAACATGCAACCAAACTGGTTCTTTGGGATTTCGCCCAATGCTTTCGGATCTGTAGGAGCATTGGTGAATTTTGCCGTTGCTTTTCTGGTTGCTCGTATGACAGCACCACCACCTGCTCATATTCAGGAGTTAGTTGAAGACATTCGTGTTCCACGAGGTGCGGCTCAGTCAGCAGGGCATTAACCTGAATTGGTGTTTTGTCTACAGTGTTGTCTTGGTGCATAATAATGAACAGCCCCGAAAAGGGGCTTTTCATTATGGAGTAACTGGCATAAAGAATTGTGTCCCAGGTGTGTAAACCAACCACTTCTACATTAATCTGTGATGTTGTTAACATCAATTGATTGGTTTGGGTGAAAAATGTGCTGAAAAAAATCTTTTTCGTGCTTGTGGGGCTGATTTGTATATATTTTTACTGGCAGTAACCAGATTTAGTTGTAATTTGATATAATATTCCCTGAGGTAATATCAATTCTTTTTGAACAGAAGCTCAGTGGACTGTGTATGTCAGGAAATTTGGTATTTCCTTATGGAGGGGGGTAATGGCATTATTTATGAAACATTCAGGCGGCATCTCATGAATTCGTATTTGTTACACATCATGTTTGATAAATATGTTGCTTTTTGCCAACAATCGTACTAACCTCGACGATTGGAAACCATTCCTGGTGGCTGAGTTCCTGTTTGAGTGGCTTGGCTGATTTTAACGTTAAGATAGTAAGGCGGAATTATGAAACTTAAAGTCCTAGCAGTGGCAGTAGCTGCCTCATTTGCTTTCCCTATGGCGGCACAAGCCGAGCTTAAAATCGGTGGCGACGTAGGTATTTTTTATACTGATAGTAAAGAGCTGCAAGAGTTAGGCTCTGAAATTAACTTTGACGGTTCAAGTGAAATCGACGGTGTAACTTACTACGGCCACATGGAACTCGACGTAAACGGTACTGGTAATTCAGTTCGTATGGACGAAGTTCGTGTTGGTGCAAAAGGTGGTTTCGGTGAAGTTATTTTAGGCGAAGTAGATAACGCTTGTGACCAATTTGATCCAGGTTCAAATGATATTTGGTTGGGCGGTCAGTCTAGCTCATGTGGTGGTAGCGATGTAAATAATATCGTTTACAAGAACACTATGGGTAATGCTTCTTTTGCTGTTTCTCACAACCCAAATGCTGACGAAAGCGCACTTGGCGTGAAAATGGGCATGGGTCCTGTTAGCGTTAACCTGGGTTATGAAGATTTAGACGGCACTGATCTGATTTCTTACGGTGTTGCTGGTAGCTTCAACGGTATTGATGTTAGTGCTGAAGGTAATGACAACGATGCTTGGGGCGTAAACGCTTCTTACTCTATGGGTAACAGCACTTTCTGGGCAGCTACCGGTCATAACGATGATGTTGGTCTGGGTGCAAGAACCTCTCATGGCAACATGGATTACATCATTGAATTCGCTATTCCTGACGAAGGCGATACTGCTTACGTAGCTGGTCTGCGTTACAGATTCTAAGCTAAGTTTCACTTAGTTTTGAGTAGCAAAAAGGCAGCATTAGCTGCCTTTTTGTTTTAATGTTGTATGAAATACACCTTAAACCTTCCCTGTTGTATTTAGACTACTAGTTCTGATTTGTTGCCAAATTAACCTGTACCCCACCTGATTACACTTGTTGTAGTAGCTTTTTTTCCCTTGATACCGTTCTATTAATCACTTTGTCTGGTGAATAGTTTTCGCTTTACAGATATGTCCTTTGTCGAATTCTGATTGACGTTAACGTTAACTGCTTATAGTATTCGTTAACAAGGAGTGACTATGAAAAATAAACTGTGGACAATATCTGAGCTGGGTGACGAATTTGGTATCAGCACCCGCACCATCAGATTCTACGAAGATAAAGAACTACTCCAACCACAACGTGTTGGTATAAACCGCGTCTATAACTATCGGGATCGTGCTCGCCTGCAGTTAATACTTAGGGGGAAGCGACTTGGCTTTTCTTTAAATGAAATTAAAGAATATATCGACCTGTATAACGTCAAGTTTGATCCCATGCATAACGAGCAGTTGTCATACCTGTCTGGTGTGGTCGAAAAACGAATTGGTGAGCTAACCGGACAGTTATCGGATTTGCAGCAAATGATCGATGAGTTGTCTGTTATTCAACATGAGTGTCAGGCACACATAACAAAAAAAAGTAGCTAAAAGAAAGGCTTTGGTGCAACAGCTTATTATGGACAACGCATCTGAAAACCTACTTGAACGTGTATACAGTAAGAATTATGCGTCACAAAATTACTATTGAAACCAGGAGAACATCATGAGAAACGTTGTTATAGCCGGATATTGCCGGACACCATTCACCTTAGCGAAAAAGGGAGCGCTAACCAAGGTGCGTCCCGATGATCTGGCGGCAACAGCAGTAAAAAGTTTGGTGGAGCGCACCGGTGTCGATGGTAATGAAATTGAAGATCTGATTTTGGGCTGTGCGTTCCCTGAAGGCGAACAGGGGTTAAACATGGCTCGCCTGGTTGTGTTGATGACTGGTTTGCCTCAATCAGTAGGCGGTGTCACGGTTAACCGTTTTTGTGGCTCGTCGATGCAGTCTATACATCAGGCAGCTGGTGCCATCCAAATGAACGCGGGCGAAGCCTTCATTTGTGCAGGTGTTGAATCCATGACACGGGTCTCGATGGGTGGTTTTAACCCTTCTCCAAACCCTCAGCTTTATCAGGATATGCCAGCTGCTTATGTCGGTATGGGTATCACCGCTGAAAATCTGGCAAAGAAATATGATATTCCCCGTGCTGACCAGGAAACCTTTGCGGTAGATAGCCACGCTAAAGCAGCGGCAGCGCAGGCTGCAGGCAAACTGGCTGATGAAATTGTTGCTGTGGGCAA
>JBMZDK010000219.1:0-7317 GCA_049614265.1 Thiolinea sp. | reverse complement strand
GCCCGGTCACATCGGTCGCCGCCGTCAGCAGGTTATTAATAAACGCCGCCCGCTCCACCTCATCGTGACAAAGGGTGAAAACCTCCTCAAACTGATCCACCAACACCACAATCCGGCGATTATCCGACTGTCCATGCAAAGCCTGCCGACACAGCCAATGCAGCTGGCTAGCGTTCTGCTGAAACAGCTCAATCAGTTCGCCCTGATTTTTATCGGTGACACTGGCATGACACAACGCCACCGCCAGACTCTCCAGCGGTTTAGCACCCGGTTTAAGAATAACTTGCAGCCAATGCTGACTATCCGCCAACTCGCCTTTTTGCAGCGGAGCCAATAAACCCGCCCGCGCCAGCGAAGACTTCCCGCTACCCGACGCCCCCAACATCGCCAGAAAACGATTCGCCTTACCCTCCTCTGGCCGAATCGCCTCCAACAACCATTCCGTTAACGCCCGCCGCCCGAAAAACAACGGCGCATGCTCAACATCAAACACCTGTAAACCACGATAAGGGCACTCATCAGCAGTAAAACCATCACCACCACTCACCGCCCCCGGTGCAACACCACGAACCCCGGCCAGCAAACGATGAAACGCATCCTCATCTTCCAGCGTATCGCGAAATTCTACCCAGGTCGTCGCAGTAAGAAAGGTCGGCAGACTACTGCGTTTATGATCGCCACGCGTCGCCCCCGGCAGCAGCACCGGAATGACCCGAAAATTCCCCTGACTCACCCGCCGGTCAATCGCCGCACGCATCTCCTCATCTTGCCACGGCCCCATACCACTGGGGCCAATAAACACCGCACACACCTTACAGGTATCAATCGCCTGTTCGATTTCCTGTTGCCACGGATTCCCCGGAATCAGATTCCACTTATCCAGCCACGGCTCAATCCCCGCCGCGCGCAAACGCAGCGCCAGTGCTTCCACAGCGGGTTTATCAGCTGAATTGTGGGAGAGAAAGATATCGTGCATGCCCGGAGCTTGAGGTTTGTTTAGTTGTGTCTATGTAAGTCAAAGACTTACATGCTTGTTAGTTGAAATTCTTCCATGTGCGCTACTAACTATAGCCTGAAAAACAAGCAGTTGTCAGTCTGTTGTCCCGTAGTATTTCCGGACAATTCCTAAAGACCGTACGTCGCCCTGATCCAGTCCCGTACTTCTGTCATATTATTCACGATCACAGTCGCCTGCGACAGGTCATGGTCAGGCGCATAATCATTCCTGATCGCGCAACAAACTAAACCGGCTTCAATCGCAGACTGTACACCAACATTGGTATCTTCAATCGCCAGACATTCATCAGCCTTAAACCCCGACCTTTCCAACGCCAGGGTATAAACCGCCGGATCGGGTTTATTATGCGCAACGTCTTCGGCGCAGCAAACAAAGTCAAAATACCCGCTGATTTGATTCCCCTGTAGCGACCGTGAGACACGGACACTATCGGCCCCACTGACAACGGCCGACACAAGGTTTTGTTGCTTTACCCAAGCTAATACTTCCCGCACCTCAGACATCAGCGGATAAGGTTGCTGGTCAAGGTAGGCTTGCGTAATGGCTTCTTTAACCTGAAACAATTCAGCGCTGGAAACAGACATTCCATAATCATCCACCAGCATTTGTGCATTTAGCAGCCCCGGAATTCCGCTGTAGACCGCCATATACTCTGCGGTAGTTAACGTATAACCATACTGCTGCATCGCCGTTTGCCAGAAGCGGCAGTGTTCAACCTCTGAATTAACCAGCGTGCCGTCATGATCAAAGAAAATTGCTTTAAGTGCCAAGGAAATACTGCCTGATGAGGAATTAGATAATAGACAGGCGGATTTTTGAGGAAACCCACTCGCTGATCAATACCGCGATTAAGATCATAAACAAAATCACCGTAACCTGCGGCCAGGCTAATGTATTGAGTGACGACTGCAGGTAAAGACCAATACCGCCCGCGCCAACCAAACCAAGGATGGTGGACTCACGAATATTAATATCCCAGCGAAACACACTGAGACCGGCAAAAGCGGGCATCACCTGCGGCACAATACCGTAAGCAATCACCTGTAACTTACTCGCCCCTGTCGCCTGAATCGCTTCCACTTGTTTGGTGTCAATTTCTTCAATCGCTTCGTACAGCAATTTACCGACAAACCCAATCGAACGAATAGCAATCGCCAGCGTACCCGCAAAAATACCGGGGCCAATAATCGACACCAGTAACAAGGCCCACACCAACGAGTTAATCGAACGGGTCGCCACGATAATAAGTAGTGCAAGCGGGCGCAGAAAGGTTTTGCTCGGCGTCGTATTATTAGCCGCCAGAAAGGCCACCGGCACACCCATTATCACCGCCAGCAAGGTGCCCAGCGTCGCAATATTGATGGTATCCCACATCGGCTTCCACAGCTCCGATAGATACTCCCAACGTGGTGGCCAGGCCCGGCCACCGATATCGGCAGCAATACGCGGTGCATCAAACACAAAAAACCAGGTCGTGGCGTCAGAAATAATTTTCCAACAGAACATAAACACCGCAACACCAACCAGCCAGCCAAACCAAATCAATAGCTGTTTGTTACGATCCCGGCGTTGCCAGACTTTCAACTCACCTTGTTGCTTGACTGGCATTATTGCACCTTTGCCCTGATGAAACTGGAGCCGTATTCAAGCACCAGTACAATCGCGATAATAATCAGAATAATGGCTGCCGCCGTATCGAACTCATAGCGGTCGAATGCTGTATTCAGTGTTGCCCCGACACCGCCTGCGCCGACTAAACCCAGGATGGAGGAGCTTCTGAAATTAATATCGACACGGTAAATCGCTAAACCGATTAAACGCGGCATAACCTGTGGCTGCACCGCATAGTTAATCCATTGCCACCAACCTGCCCCGGTTGCCTGCACAGCCTCAGCCTGTGATTTATTGATATTTTCAATGTCTTCCGCCAGTAACTTGGCGATAAAACCGATAGTTGAAAACGTTAGCGTAATAAACCCGGCAAACGGCCCAAAGCCAAAAATCGCCACCATCAGAATAGCAACAATAATTTCGTGTAGCGCGCGGGCAATGGCGATAAAACCACGGCTGATTAAATAGACGATTTTAGGCGCCAGATTACTGGCAGCACCCAATGCCACCGGAATCGCCAGCAATACACCAGCCACCGTTGCGGTCACCGTGATGACAATACTTTCCCAGATACCCGCAAAAATATCTTCGGCGTGGGTGACAAAATCAGGCCGACTGAAAGCCTTTATAAACTCCCAGCCGCGATCCAAACCTTCGTATACCCGCGTCCAGTTCACTTCGTAGGACATAAACGCCGCGACGAAATACAACACCACTAAGGCCAGCAATCCATAACGCAGTGTAGTATTGGCAATAAACGGTGGTTTCTTCCACTGGCGGGAAGCCGGATTATGAGCAACCCCGGTCATACTGAACCCGCAGCCGCTGTCAGTCCAGCATCAACGTCCTCATCGTCCACCTTACTAATAGTTTCCGACCAGTCTTCTTCACCATAAATCTGAGTGAGCACCTCCGACGTCAATGTATCGGGCGAGCCATCAAAGACAATCTGCCCCGCCTTTAAGCCAACAATACGTTCGACAAACATCTGCGCCAGCGCTACATCATGAATATTCACAATCGCGGATAGCTTTCTTTCCTGACACAGCTCGGCAATTAGCCGCATAATCTGGCGTGAGGTTTTAGGATCAAGGGAAGCCGTCGGCTCGTCAATCAGCAGCACTTCAGGGTTCTGAATCAGCGCCCGGGCAATACCGACCCGTTGTTTCTGGCCACCGGATAACTCATCCGCACGCTTATCAACCATGCCAGCCAGCCCCACCCGCTCCAGCAGGCGAAACGCTTCATCAATATCATCCTGTGGATAACGCCGGAAAAAGCTATTCCAGAAGCCAACGTAACCCAGCCGCCCGGATTGCACATTCTCCATGATGGTCAGTCGGTCAACCAGTGCATATTCCTGGAAAATCATCCCCATCTTACGCCGGGCTTTGCGCAATGCTTTTGACGAAAGCGTATTCACCTCGACATCATTCAGAATGACCTGTCCGGCGGTGGGTTCAACCAAGCGATTAATACAGCGGATTAGCGTACTTTTCCCGGCACCGGATGGCCCAATCAGCCCAACGACTTGTCCATTAGGAATTTCCAGATTGACGCCGCTCAAAGCATCATCCCCCGTTTTATAACGCTTCCCGAGATTTTTTAACTGAAGCATCTTGTCCCTTTTATTGTTGCTGAGGGCGGGTCATACTCCGCCCTCGTTGTATGCAATTTAGCTACAGCTATAAGACACGTCATTCGCCTTATCAATACTGCGGATAACTTCCCACTCTTTCTGATAGGTGATCGGGATGAACTGCCCTTCTTTGGATTTAGAGAACTCAACCTTCAATGAGCTTGGGGTACCATCCGGATTATCCCAGGGGAAAGTTTCGAAGGTTTCTTTGACCTTGGCCGCTAATTCCGGCTTTAAGTTATAAACGGTGCCAAAACCAGTAGTAGGGAAAGTCTGGGATTTGTAAATCGTCACCAGCTGTTCCGGCTTAATCACATCACGCTTTACCATCCGATCGCGCACCGAATTCGCAATTGATGCTGCCGGATAATCCTTATTCGCAACACCGAGAATGGAATTATCGTGCTTACCGGAAAATGCGGGTTCAAAATCCCTTTCCGCGATCATATCAAACTCCGCTTTTAGGATAGCCGAGGGTGCTTTAAAACCGGAATTTGAAGTCGGCGAGGTAAATGCCAGCGTTTTGCCTTTGATATCATCGACCTTCTCAATACCGCTACCGGGATAAGTAATAATTTCCATTTCATAGCCGAAACTGCCATCTTCTTTCGCCATAATGGTAAAAGGCCGGAAACCGGCACAATTAACGGCCAATGGGTTAGAGCCCGTATTAAAACCCGCGACATGTAAACGGCCTGAACGCATCGCTTCAATTTCAGCGGCATTAGACTGCACCGGGAAAAAGATAACTTTTTTACCCGTTGTTTTTTCCATGTGGGTAATAAAATCGGCCCAGGCTTTCTTATAAACAGAAGGGTCTTCTACCGGCGTATAAGCAAAAATCAGTGTGTCAGGATCCACCCATTTCGACTCATCGGTCGGCACATCCGCAATTAAATCGCCATCGCGGTCGCAATAGCGCTCATCAAGATCACCACGCGGACAATCCTCAGCAGCAAATACTGACGAAGCCGAAGCCATTAATAAACTGGCAGCAATAGCCGCAAAAAGGGGTTTGAGCGTTCTGTTCAGACGGGTGCTATTCATAAGCGTCATTTCCTGATTGTTGGAGGGAAGGGCTAAGCTCTATGCCAAAACAGAGGATGATCTGGCTTTCAGGCTGAACCGGGAGGGTTTATATGCTGGCCAATATTATGTTGTTGTGAGGAACCTCAACAGCATAAAACGTTAAACCCTGAAATAAATAGGCGTGCAGAAACTCTCAATGATTTTAATGCTCAGAAGCGCTTGTAAAACGAACTTCGCCTGCTGAGAACTTTTGTCACGCCGTTTATCAGTATAGGAATAAATCAAAGAACAAAGCAAATTTAATAAAACCACGCCTTGCATCGCAATGATTCACAAAACCGGAACTGTCTCCGCCAAACTCTCCCGCTGCATAATCCCCTCATACCACTCTACCAACGCAGGCCGCCCAAGCCGCCAATCACTCTCCGCAAAACGAAAATCCCGATACCCCAACGCACAGGCCGCGGTCAACTCACCAATCGTTGGCTCTATCTTAAACCCGGCACACTGTTGCTCCAGACGATCCAGGCCCCGGTTAATCTTTTCATTCTGATGTTCAATCCAGGTTGACCATTGCTTGTCCTCCGGGCGCATAGCCAGCTCATAGCGCAGCGCCACCGACAATTCCATAATGCCATCCGCCAGCGCATGCAGCTGTAAAGCCTGAAAACGCGGCTTTATATCAGCCGGATATAAAGCCCCCTCCCCCAACTGATTCAGGTATTCACAAATCACCGGCGAATCATACAAGTTCTCACCATTATCCAACTCCAAAGCCGGAATCATACCCAGAGGATTATGCGTATTCAGCTCAGCATGATTCGCCACCGGGGAAAGCCCATCAACAGCGACCAGCTCCACCTGCTCCTGCAAACTCAGTTCAATGATACAAACCCTTGCTTTACGGGCAAACGGGGACGGTGCGGCATAATAAAGTTTCATAAGAATAACTCCGAATAATAAGTGGCTTGCATGACTCTGAAAATCAGCGCACGTCGTGTTCAGATCATCGCAGCGCTGCTATTTATTGGTACACACTACAAATCTATAACAAAAAAGCAACGGACTTTTAACACCAGGCTGTTTATCCTGAGACACCGGAAGAACCTCTGGAGCAATAAAACCGCATGACAAATGATGTACAGGCCGTTTTATTACTGGTCGAAGACGATGTGCGTCTGGCGAGCCGGATGCAGGAGTATCTGCAACCCGAAGGTTTTGTAGTTAATATTGAACATCGCGGCGATCATGCACTAAACCGGATTCAGGCGGAACAACCGGATCTGGTGATTCTGGATGTGATGCTGCCCGGCCTTGATGGTATGTCGGTCTGCCGTCAGGTGCGCCCGAACTATACCAAACCTATTCTGATGCTCACCGCCAAGGATGAAGACATTGACCAGGTATTAGGACTGGAATTGGGCGCGGATGATTATGTCATTAAGCCGGTCAAGCCGCGTGTATTGCTGGCGCGTATCCGTAATCTGCTGCGGCGTTGTGTGGCTGATAATGAATCGGGCCATTCCGGCTCCGCACTCTGTTTTGGCGAGCTGCATATTGACCCGCAAAGCCGTACGGTGACACAGGCTGGTAACGCGCTGCCGCTGACAACTCAGGAATTTGAATTACTGCATTTACTGGCGGGCGAAGCCGGAAACACCCTGAGCCGCGAACAGATCTTTTACAGGCTATCCCGGGGTGAATACGACGGTTTGGATCGCTCCATCGATATCCGCATTGCCCGTCTGCGCAAGCTACTCGGTGATGATCCGGCTAACCCGCGCTATATCAAAACGGTGCGCAGCCAGGGTTATCTGTTTCTGGCAACTATAAAACCATTACTCCCCGAAGCATTGAAGTCTGCGACTTCAACAGCAGACAAAGAACCATTACTCCCCCAAGCATTGAAGTCTGCGACTTCAACAGCAGACAAAGAACAATTACTCACCCAAGCATTGAAGTCTGCGACTTCTACAGAACCATGATTCGCTTATTCCTCTCCCTGTTCGCGGTCATCACT
>JBMZDK010000218.1:0-7332 GCA_049614265.1 Thiolinea sp. | reverse complement strand
GAACAGGAAAAAAACAAACAGCAACAGCAATTATTAAAAGAACGCTTGCTGATGATATTTCCCCCGGCTATTGCTGAAAAATTTGATGAAGGCGAGACAGCTATTGGCGATAAGTTCCAGAATGTTGCAGTGACTTTTTTAATGTTGTCTGGCGTCAATGAAGCAACTGCAGATATGACTGCCCATGAGTCCATCGGTCTGTTCAATCAGCTGATAGGCAATATCGATGAAGCTGCACAAAACAATGGTCTTGATAAAATCACTTCCCAGGGGAATCTCTATCTGGCCGCCAGTGGTCTGATGAACCCACGACTGGATTACGCCAGAATGGCCGTTGCTTTTGCTGAGGAAGTGATGCTTGCTATTCAGCGTTTTAATATCGCTCAGGGCAGCTCTGTTTCAGCACGCATTGGTATTAGTTCCGGCGAGGTCATTGCCGGTGTCATCGGGAAAAAGAAGCCCATCTACAATCTAATGGGCGACACGGTTACTACCGCGAACATACTGGCTGAACGTTGTGCGAAGAACAGCATCCGGGTTGATGCGCCGGTGTATAACCAGTTGCTGGAGCCTGACGGCTTCAATAGCTGTGACATGATCCGGCATGCACATGTCGGTGAAATAGCTAACTGGGAAAATACTGTTGATACCCGGCTGGACCGGGAGGCCTGACCATGTTGAATGACATGTTGCAGCAACCCTGGTTTTACTGGGGCATGTTAGTCCTTTTTGGCATGCCCTCGCTGTTTATTATCATGGGAGAAATCCTGCGCAGAATGGAAAAAACGCAGTCTTCCTTTCTGCCCATTGCTAAAAATATCCGCAATATTCTGATCCCGATTGCTATCGCTTACCTGCTGATTGGCTATGTGCTGGAGATGGACAATGAATGGCTGCCTTACAAGATTGTCAAAACACTGTTCTGGATTATCCTGGTTGACTCCTCACTCAAGTTTATCAATGCCTTAGTCTTCTCTAACGTTATTCCCAAAGCACAGCGCGACAAAATCCCTAAGCTATTGGTTGATTTTCTGCGCGTCTTCATTGTTCTGCTTAGTGCAGCTTTTGTTATGTCAGATGTCTGGGGCGCCAATCTGGGTAATTTGCTGGCCGCGCTGGGTGTTGGCTCAGTTGTACTGGGTCTGGCATTGCAGGATGTTCTGGGTGGTTTATTTGCTGGTGTTGCATTGCTGTCTTCCAAGCCCTTTGTCGTTGGTGACTGGATACAGATCGGTGACGATGATGAAATGATCGGCAAGGTCATTAGTATCGACTGGCGTGCTGTTTCCATGCTCAATCAAAATCAAGACATGATTGTGATTCCCAATGCTGTCATCGCTAAACAGCAATTCCATAATTACAGCCGCCCGAAACTGGCCACCATGGAAACGGTGGGCTTTGATTTGTCTTTCGATGATCCACCCAAATACGTCAAAGATATGCTGGTCACCGTCGCAAATGAAACGCCGGGGATTGTGCCCGAACCACCGACAACAGCTGCTGTTACTTCATACGACGAATTTTCTGTTCATTATGAAGTGCGTTTCTTCATTGAAGACTACGACCAGGTATTCACCATTACCGATGACTTCATATCCAGAGTCTGGTACGCCGCACGTCGTTATGGTGTCACTTTTCCAACCCGTGCTCATGAAGTTTTTCATTACAACGGGCCAAAACATGAAGAAAAAGGGGTGATTACACCAGAAAAACTGGCACAGGACATCAGTGCTCTTGGTGTACTGGATGTACCGCCTAAGGATATCGAGCGTTTATCGCAGTCCAGCCGTTTGCGTGAGTACACACAGGGTGAATGCATCCTGGCTGCCGGTTCGATGCCGACCCACTTCTATATCATTTTAAGCGGTGATGTACAGGAACAGGACAGAGATGAACGTCTGTTTGATGAGGCTTCGCCCGCTGCCAATTACTTACTGGCACGTGGGGACTTCTTTGGCATCTCAGGCATGATCCATAAAGAACCCAGCGCTAATAATATTTTCGCCAGCAACGATGTCACCGTAGTTGAAGTCGATATTGGGGCGATGCGCAATATGTTGCAAATGAACCCGCAAGTGGCTCAATGCCTTGAGTCGATTGTTGAATCCAGAGATCTGCGCAGAGTTTAATGTTGTATGCATGCAATACCGCCATTTTTATTCATTATCCTTCGCTATCTCAGCATTATTCCGCTTTGCCTGATACTCATTCCGTCGTCAACACAGGCCAGCAATAAATTAACAGTAGCAACGGTGGAGCGCCCGCCTTTTGTCATGAAACGCGGCACCGGTTATATCGGCTATAGTATTGAGCTTTGGGACAAAATAGCCGAAGAGCTGGATATTGATTATGAAGTCAATTTATACGGCACTTTTCCTGAAATGCTCAATTCGGTAAAGGATAAACAGGCGGATTTGGCGATTGCTAATATCACGGTGACTTCCGAACGGGAACAATACCTTGATTTCTCACACCCGATCTTTTTTTCCGGTCTGCAGATAATGTTATCCAAAAGCCAGCCCAGTGGCTTTACTGAAACGGCGAAAGCGATTCTTAATAGCGGAATACTGCAGTTTATTGGTGTATCCCTGCTTATCTTATTGGTAGTCGCACACCTGATCTGGTTTTTTGAATGGGGTGACGACCGGGATTTTAATGACAGTTACAAAAAAGGAATATGGGATTCACTGTGGTGGGCAATGGTAACTGTCACCACAGTAGGCTACGGTGATCAGGTGCCGCGTACCATCAGGGGCCGGATACTGGCGCTGCTTTGGATGTTGTTCAGCCTGTTTTTAATGTCAGTCATCATCGCACAGGTATCGAGTAGCATTATCAATGCTTCCTTTGATGGCAGTATCAGTGGCCCGGAAGATCTGCAGGAACATCATGTGGCAACCATAGCAGGCTCAACGTCAGAAAAATACCTGCATAAGATGGACATTACTGCCACCGGTTTCGACTCTATAGAAAACATGCTGGATGCACTGCGGCAGAATCGCGCCGATGCCGTAGTATTCGATGCACCGGTACTAGCTTATCAGCAAGCTCATGACAGTAGTAACGACTTCAAACTGGTTGGGCGTATATTTAAACCAGAGCAACTCAGTATTGCATTACAGGCAGACAGCCCTCACCGGGACCCAATTAATCAGGCCTTATTAAAACTATCTGAGGAAGGTGTGGTACAAAAAATTTATGCTGACTGGTTTAGCAAAGATGTTATTTATAAATAAAAATCAGCAGGGTAGCGCAGTTTACCGAATCACTGTGCTGCTGATTATGGCCTGTTTTTTAGGCGTGGTTGTTTCTTTTCTTGCCATTGCTTTTGTTGAATGTGTTTTTTGGCTTAACAATATTCTTTTTATTGCTCCCCACAGCAGAATACAAATTCAGGATTCCTGGGTATTACCCACCTTAACTTTATTGGTTCCAACTGCAGGAGGACTGCTGGTCGGGTATTTATTTCAGAAATTATCGCCAACACATCATGTACTGGGGCCTGTTGACAGTATTTATGCGGTTCAATTACGCCGGGAATTACCAAACTGGCGCTCCGGATTAATTTCAACCGGGGCCTCTATTCTTTCTTTAGGCTGCGGTGCATCCGTTGGCCAATACGGCCCCATGGTCTATTTGGGCAGCATGATGGGGGATCTGGTTGCCAAATTACAATTTCGCATCCCAAACCTGAATTCAATTGCTATTGCCTGTGGTGTGGCTGCCGCTATCTCGACTGCATTCAATGCTCCGATAGCCGGGCTGATATTTGCACATGAAGTCATCCTGCGTCATTACTCACTGCAATCATTTGCCCCTACAACCGTGGCAGCTGCCACCGGCTATGTTGTCGCCAATGTGGTCTTCGATCGCCCGCCATTATTTTTGGTGCAGTTTGACGGTGTCGCGCATAGTCATGAGTTTCTCTTATTCGGCTTACTTGGTTTTAGCTGCGCCCTGCTCGCAACCGGCTTTATGCATCTGGTACTCGCATCCGGCAAAGTTTCCTCCAAACTCAGACTCGCTCCAATGTTTCATCCTGCAATTGCGGGGCTCATTGTTGGCCTGGTTGCTCTGGTATTACCGGAAGTCCTGGGCACCGGTCGTGAAACACTGCGTTTTGCCATTGTCGAAGGAGCATTTGAGAGCAAAGAACTCTTCATGTTGGTTACAGCAAAAATGGCCCTCACCGCGCTTTGTATCGGCTTTGGTTTTGCAGGCGGCGTATTTAGCCCGGCCCTCCTGATTGGCATTTTATTTGGTGCTTTAAGTTGGTCAGTACTCGAGATCATGGGCGTTCCAAACTCAGGTGTTGTGGTGTATGCCATTTGCGGCATGATGGCTTTTAACACCGCAGTCATTGGTGCACCGCTGACAACAATTCTGATCGTGTATGAACTCACCCGTAATTACGACCTGACCATTGCCGCGATGGTTAGCGTAGTCTTCGCAAACCTGTTGGCTTTCCGTATTTTTGGCCGTTCATTGTTTGATGTGCAACTTGCCAGACGGGGGATTGACCTGTCTCTGGGACGGGATCGGGTCATTCTGGAACACACACCAGTCAGCCAATATATGATTAACGATTACCTGAAATTTGCACCGGATACTGCCGTTACGACGGCAATACAAACGATAAAAGCCTCAAAGCATACGGAAGCAGTCATCCTCGATAATAAACAATTTCTTGGCATAACCACTATCCAAAGCTTGCTACAGCAGGACGAAGAAAACCGGGCAGACAGCAGTATTTGTAGCAGCTGGCCCCGGTTTAATGAATCAACGTCAGTTTGGCAGGCTATGCGATCATTAAACGACTTTGCAGGCAATGGTATTCCTGTTGTTAATGCCGACAATCAATTACTGGGCATAGTGACTGAAGCAGATCTCATTAAGGCCTATATGGAAATAGCTCATGGTATTCGTCGGGAAGAAAATGCAGTGGTTTAGGCTCATTCACAAAATAACTGTACGCACCATATTGTATATATTCACCGCGTCTCTTTTGTTAGCCCCTCCCATTACAGTTGCAGACCAAACAACACTGGTAATTGGTACCTGGGGTGGTGCCTATGAAAAAGCGCAGCACAATGTCTGGTTTCAGCCATTCACAGCAAAAACCAATATTCCTATCAAAACCCTGACACATAAAGGCGGCCTGGAGATTCTGTTACAGAATAAACTGCCGGATGTACTTGATATGGGGGAAGCAGATGCACGCCGCGCCTGTGACAAAGGTTTACTGGAACCGTTAAATTTGACGGAATTGTTACCCGAAGCAGCGAGTAATGAAAAAATTGAAGAGGACTTTATGCATGATGCATTTTCCAAATGTGCCATTGCTCATTCAACGGCTTCAACCTTGATTGCTTACAACCCTAAGGCTTTTTTAGGTAAGAAACCGCAAACGATTGCTGATTTTTTTGATATTGAGAGCTATCCCGGCAAACGTGGTTTACGCAAAGAACCTCATGACTTCCTGGAGTGGGCGTTAATGGCAGAAGGCATTCCTGCCAGTCAGATTTACGATATGTTAAGCACACCACGCGGCATGAAACTGGCGTTTAAACAAATGGACAAAATCCGCGATCACATTGTTTGGTGGGACTGGCCACACGAACCCGCTGAGTTATTAAAGGCAGGTAAAGTGACAATGACTTCAGGTTTCAATGGGCGTTTTTTTGCTGAGCAATCCACCTCAAACCCTATCATACTTATTTGGGACGGACAGCTTATTGATAAGGATGCCTGGGCCATTCCGGTAAAAGAGAATGTGCATCCGGCCGCCAGAGAATTTATTCGGTTTGCCATGGAATCCAGACAACTGGCCCGGCTTGCTGAGCAGATACCTTACGCCCCGGTTAGGCATAGCGCGATGTGGCAAATTGGCAACCATCCCGAAAGCGGCATTCCCATGCTGGATCACCTGCCAACAGCACCGCATCACCTGAAAAATGCCTTATTCCGGGATAATCAATGGTATGCAAATACAGAAAAATTCAGAACCAGGGCTTTTTATCAATGGCTTAATGAAGGGCAGAAATTACCTGAGTAAATTACCTGCGTTTTAGCCTCAGCCAACGGCTTTATGTTTTTGAACATAGCGTAAAACTATCCGCTCCATTTCTGCCATCTGAAACGGCTTCGCCAGATAATCATCCATCCCCGCCAGCAGACAACGCTCTTTCTCTTCCGCAGATACCAATGCGGTCAGCGCAACGATGGGCAGCCGCCCAATACCTTTTGCATGAATGCGCCGCACTGTTTCATAACCATCCAGCCCCGGCATGCTGATATCCATAAATATCAGGTCGAAGGACTGCTGTTCAACGGCATTAATGGCACTCAAACCATCTTCAGCCTCATCGACCAGTGCTCCCCGGTTACGCAGTAGTTTGGCACCAATAAGGCGATTCATTTCATCATCATCAACCAGTAATATCCGGATACCCTGCAAAGAAAAGGACTTTTCATTACCGGTTTTTTGCGCACCCTCCTCCCCAATAGCCAAGCTATTATGCAGTGGAAATTTTAGCGTGAAGAAAAAATGACTTCCTTGCCCCGGCATGCTATCAACAGCAAGTAATCCCCCCATTTTCTTTACCAGCCGATGGCTGATTAGTAAACCAAGACCGGTGCCAATTTGCCTTTTCCCATAACGGCTATTAACACGGTAAAAAGGTTGGAAGAGGTTATCCTGGTATTTGGCGGGTATCCCAATCCCGGTATCACGGACATGAAATATCAGTGTGGCCTGTTTGTCATTTTTATCCAGCAAATGACAGGCTAATCGAATCTCTCCTGCTTCAGTGTATTTAACCGCATTATCCAACAGGTTGAACATAACCTGTAACAAGCGCTCCCAGTCCCCCAACAGAACCGGGACTGGCTCTGATAACGGATCGACGACTAAGCGCAATCCTTTTTGTTGAGCTGGCACACTAAACAGATCATCGATATCACGCAGCAATCCGTCTAAATCAAAAGGTTTATTTTTAAGAACAAACTTTTCCGGATCATCGTCCAGCTGCGACAAATCCAATGTATTACTGGAAATAACCAATAAGTTGCTCGCTGCCCTATCCATTTTCTTAAGATAGTCTTTTTGCTGTTCTGCTGTGGGCTTGTCCTGCAATAAATGATTGATACCGATTAGCACATGTAAAGGCGCACGTATTTCATGGCTCATGACATTCAGGAAATGGCTCCTGGCTTCACCAGCAGCTTTAACCCGCGCATGTTCAGCACGTAATTGCCGGGTATGGCAAACCTGGATGGCAGCAATAAATAAAAGCGACAATAAAACGCCAAGCCCCTGCACATAACCACTGA
>JBMZDK010000217.1:0-7333 GCA_049614265.1 Thiolinea sp. | reverse complement strand
TCGGCACAACCACCACTGCAATCTCGATAAAATCCAGGAAGAAACCAAGCAGGAAAATAACCAGCATCACTACCAGAAACTGTGTCCAGAAACCACCCGGCAAGCCGGTCAGGTAATGCTTCACCAACTCCTCACCGCCAAACGCACGGAACGCTGACGTCAGCATTGCCGCACCGACCAGAATAATGAAGACCATCGAGGTGGTTTTGGCCGTTTCGATCATGACCTCTCGCAGCGTGTCTTCCACCCGGAATGCCCGCCAGGCACTCCAGATCACAGCTATCAATAATAATACGACAGCTCCTGCTGCAATCAGAATAGCGGTCCACTGCTCTTCGCTGCGGATATTACGGATATTCAGGTCATTATTGCTTTTGATCAGCGCAATCACCAGCAGGGCCACGATTGCCAGTAATGCCGGAAAGTATTTATCCCACTTGCCGTCATACAGGCGATAACCGGCCATAATCATTGCGCCAATTGCCCCGATAGCTCCAGCCTGATTGACTGTCGCCACCCCGGTTATAATTGAACCCAGCACCACGAAAATCAGTGTCAGTGGTGGCACCAAAGCTAAGAACACATTGCGGGCAAAAGCAGCGTCATACTCACCTTCATAAGGCACAGGAGGCGCTTTCTCTGGCTTGAGCCAGGCAACAATGAAGATGTACAGCATGTAAATACCGACCAGAATAATGCCCGGCACCAGAGCGCCCATGAACATATCACCCGCACTGGCTGATACCACTTCAAACTGCGACGGCATACTGAATTCGCCCGTTGCCGTTTTATATAGCTCTTTCCGCGCGGTGTTCGCCTGATCCGCCGCATTAGCGAGCTGATCCGCCAAGATAATCAATACTATTGACGGCGGAATAATCTGTCCCAGGGTTCCTGAGGCACAGATTGTGCCGCAAGCCAGCGGTTTGGAGTAATTGTTACGCAGCATTGCAGGCAACGAAATCAGCCCCATCGCTATCACCGTTGCACCAACGATACCCGTGGTTGCAGCCAGCAGCGCACCAACAAAAACAACCGAAATACCCAGGCCACCCGGCAGCGGGCCAAACAGCTGAGCCATCGCCACCAGCAGGTCTTCAGCAATCTTCGAACGCTGCAGCATAATGCCCATAAAGATGAACAACGGAATAGCAATCAGCGTGTCTCTTTCAACCACCCAATAGAGGCTACGGAAATTCGTTACCCCCGCGCTCAACCATTGTACGGGGCCATCTTCCGCAAAATAAGCTGAGGTATCCCCTTCAACCAGATAACCACTCAGGGCCGCAAGAGCAATCGCGATAATAGCTGAACCAGGCAGTGCAAAAGCCACCGGATAACCCGAGGTCAGCGCCCAGATCATCAGGAATAACAGAATTGCCAGAAATACTAATTCCATCAGATAGCCTCCTGTTCCAGTGTCGGTAAATCATCATCTTCTGATTCCGGCGTTATCTCGCCATGTAAAATCGCCATGCTATGCAGGAAGTAACTGATAAACTGGATCGCCATTGATACTGCGAAAACCAGCAAAAAAGCCGCCATCAGGTATTTAACAAACATCCCATAGCCACTTTGTGAAATTTCAAATTTAATCACCGGTGCAATCAGGCTACCGGTTTTACTCTCCATCCCCAGAGCAAGAATCGTCCAGCACAAGGGCAAACCCAGTAATAAGGAACCTACAGCATTCACTCGTGCTTTAGCACGTTCACTAAATCCGGCATATAACACGTCTACCCGGACATGACCGCCTTCGACCAGCGTATACGCACTACTGAACAGGAATAATGCCGCATACCAGAAACGCACCAGATCACCCATAAAGGCCTGTTCATAGGAAAAAATAAATCGCGACAGCACAATCGCAAACTCAGCCAGTACCACCAGAAAAGCCAGCCAGATAAAACTCAGTGAGCGCGTAAACCAGGCAATCACCAGAGACAACGCAATTAACGGGTAATGTACATACAGACCCCGTGTTCGCGCCTGATCCAGTAAACCCGCCCAATGTTCGCCAATCAGACCGGGTAAAGCACCTTCCACCCGTACCAGTGAGATAGCGGCATCAGCAAGCCCCACCAGTAATACTGACCAGAAGGCCGCCCGCACAACAAAATAACTGATCCGTGAATACCATTCTGCATCTTCAGCCATTCCGGTTTCCGGTGTATTGCGCACATAACGAATGACCAGGAAAGCTGCCACCAGATATATCGCCCACATCACCAGACCCTGTATCAACTGGGCGGTCGTCATCTTGCTGTCATCAGCAAAATACGCAAATACCCCGGACAGATCCGGCCAGCTCAGCCATAAAGCCAGATAACGGTTTAACAGGAATAATAAAATGCTGGCGACCATGAAAGCCGCAAATAATCGATAGAATTGCCGGGAACCAGCCATGGATATGCCTTGTGGGATGATTTGATGGTTTTCGGGGGCGACGAAAACCCCTCTCCCAATAATCAAGGAGAGAGGTTAAGGTAAAGGCTATCTAAGCTTTACAGACCCAATACACGGTTACGCTGTGCAACATAAGCCTGATCAGAGATCTTAGCCCAGCCACCCACTTTAGTACGGGCATTAACAAAACTGTCGTGGATATTCTTAGCCAGGTCACTGTGCTTAACGACGTCAGCATAAACCTCATCAGCAGCCTCACCGAAGGCATCATAGATATCATCACTGAAAGAACGCAGCTGTACGCCCTGCTCTTCGATCAGAGACGCCAGTGCATCACCATTCTTCATGTTGTACTCAGACATCATGACGTCATTTTCCATGGCTGCAGCAGCTTCAATCAACAGTTTGTCCTGATCAGACAGACCATCCCACCACTTTTTATTCATGCCTAATGACAGCATAGCGCCCGGCTCATGCATGCCCGGGTAGTAGTAGTATTTCGCTGCTTCGAAGAACTTCATGATCTGGTCATTCCACGGGCCAACCCACTCAGTGGCATCAATAGCACCGGAAACCAGGTTTTCATAAATCTGGCCACCCGGCAGTGATACCGGAGAAGCACCCAGTTTCGCCAGCACATCACCACCCAGACCCGGCATACGCATCTTCAGGCCTTTGAAGTCATCCGCAGATTCCATTTCTTTACGGAACCAGCCACCCATCTGTACGCCTGTATTACCACACATCAGACATTTCATACCAAACTCAGCGGCAAGCTCATCCCACAATGCCTGGCCACCACCAAAACGAACCCATGCGTTCATTTCAGTATAAGTCAGACCAAACGGTACACCTGTGAAGTAAGCAAAGCCGGGGTGTTTACCTTTCCAGTAATATTCCGCTGCGTGATACATCTGCGCGTTACCGGAAGCAACTTCATCAAAGGAGTCGAATGCTTTTACACGCTCATTGGCAGCAAAATACTTCACATTCATCCGGCCGCCGGTCATATCTGTCAGGCGCTTGGCAAAACGCTGTGCACCGGTACCCAGACCCGGGAAATCCTTCGGCCAGGTAGAAACCATAGTGATTTCAATTTTCTCACCATCAGCAGCCATTGCCGGTGTAATACCCGCTGCTGCAGCCATCGCACCTAAGCCGGCACCTTTTAATAGTTCACGTCTATTCATGTTTCCTCCTACTATGAAACCTGATCAACGGCAATTTCCAGAAAACCTGTCGATTGCCATAACCCTTTACTGTTTACAATTAAAAAATTATCGCTCCGGCATTATGCCCGGGCAATCGTCATATAGGCATGTACATACCCCATGCCGTGTTCATCCGGGTTTTCCAGCACCCGCTTACGGTAAGCACCGTAATAATCTTCAATCAGCTGCTTGCGCTCCATCGCACTACGGCTGCTGTCCAGTCCGGCATAATAGATACTCTCATTCCAGCTGCGAATGGTGGGAATCAAACCTTCAGCAAACTGCTCCACATTTTTATGCCGTTTATATTCTTCCGCAAATGGACACGGAACCACTGCGGTTTCAATCTGTTCCAGCCGGAGTCCGGCCTGATAACAGGGATTTGTTTCATCGGTTAATGGCGCACTGAATTCTTCGACAGTATTGTAATACTGTGGCAAAGTCATTGCCTTATACTCATCAGCACTAATATGTCCGGCCTGCAGAAATTCCAGCCAGATTTGATGGAAGGTATCGAACATATTAACGCCACCGGTATTGCCCAGATAACGACCCTGCTCATCAATACCAAAATTGACTAACACCAGCTTTCCACCGGAACGCAGCTCACGCGCCCGGCACATCAGAATCTGTTCCCAGTCAGCCTTTCCCTGCGCACGGAATTGCTCCAGCTCATCACCACTGGCTCCCACCATGTGAACATGATCTGAAATATTGCAGGGTTTACGCTGCAGCCAGTGCATCGCTGTTGCAGAAAAGCCAAAATCGAGTGTGCCGTCGGGAACAGCCTGGCGATAAAAAGAAGTACCGGAGAACAATGGAAACACACCAGGAATGTCATCCAGATAACTGTCAAACTCTGTTAACCCATGAATGATGCTGACCAGTGCATTAAAATCATTGCGGGGCTGATCCGCATAAACCACGGTTGATTGTGTACCGTTAGTGAGCGTATTCGCTTCGTTCAGCGCTGCTCTGACCATAGATAACGAGGTACCGCCATCAGCACACCCCATATCTGCCATTGTGAAGCCCCGGACACTCTCACTTAAGTCCAGACTACGGATCGCGGCTAAAACCCGTGGAGTCGCTTTATCAATAACATCTTTCGCCCCCTTGGTAGCCAGGGAATACAGCCCGCCCCCGGACATTGTGACATTGTCGGCCTGCGCCGCAGACTGCTCTGTCATAATTCCTCCCGAAATGATTACGGGCTTCATATTAATAGAATTTTTGTCTGAAGGATAGGATTCTGCGTAAACAGGCTGCTCATACAATCATCAGCATACCTACCAGGTCATATTCAACATCTTATCGGCATGCAAATAATACACCTGCTCACCGATCAATGCTGAACGGTCTGATACCCCATATCTCGAATGCGCATAGCCCTGATTAGCCTCTGCCTGTTCCGAAATAATAGAGGTACGTTGTGTCAATACTCCGGAATCCAGGTCAATATCAAACCGCAATAGCTCATCCCTTGTCCATTGATAATAAAACTGTGGTAATGCGGGATGGTAAGAACGACTGATGTCACGCTCATCGATGGTTTCATGACGACTAAGCGGCAGCGTTACCCGCAAGCTGTTGCCCTGTCGCAAAGTCGTCAGCGCATGGTGAGATTGCGATACGGCTGTTTCGGAACCGCGCTTTCCCAACACCAGAGTTTGCTTTTCAAACGGCTGTTGTGGATTGCTGACATCAATCAGGGATAATTTCACCCCCTGATGCCATGCACCCCGCGCCACTTCCTGCACCGGCTCACTGAGAGCAGCAACATCCAGCGGAATGACATCAACATCTGCATTGTTATCCGCAATAGCATCCTTCCCTATCCCTAACAACAGGTTTTCACCTACCGGATGTAGATAGTCGGAATACCCCTTAATTTCCAGCTCTCCGGCAATAAACGGATCGCGTGGATCAGATAAATCCAGAATATATAACGGATCAGTCAAACGGAAAGTCACCAGATAGCCCCGCTCGCCCACAAAACGGGTCGCATAAACCTGCTCACCGGGTTTACCTAAAGCAGCAGGCCGCCGTGAGTTTGGCAACTGTCCAACCACCTCCAGTTCACCCTGCCCTGCATTTAACTGCAGGTTATACAGATGAGCAGGAGACTGATTGCTACTGACTGCATTACCGGTATAGGTAATGATGCGCAAGGTATCGTTATGTTCACTCAAACGAAACGGCTTCAGATCCTGATACCAGCCAAGGTGGCCCGACACCCGCCCTGATCCACGGTACACAACGGCATCATCCGTTAATGCAAAGCGATGTAAATCCGTATTTGTTTTACCGGAATAAACGACCTGTCCATCCTCATTGTTCGTGTAATCCGCGCTGCTGGTTGCCAGGTATATTGCAGAAGTTGAAGCATACAGAGTTTCAATGTCTCCCAGAAAACACTGCCCCTGCGGAACGGGTGCAGTAACACTGGTATCAACTACCAGCAGGCTGACAATAGATAACGCATAATCATTGGTGCTGTAAGCGGTTTTGAAACAATCGTCGGCTGAAAACAATTCATTCTGCTGCCCGCCATTTATTGCATAATCAGGTAAAAAATCACTCAGCTGTGCCGCATTAATTTTTGCCTGGTTAACAGCTGCCTGCTCTTCGGAATATGGGTAGTCCACCCCTTTCAGGGCTATGGTTTGACGGGTAGCCAGATACAGTTTTGTCCCAACCATACGGCTACTGACTAATTCACCATCCAGTGAGAGTTTTGCGGTTTGCCGTGGCTGCCGGGGGTTACTGACATCCATCATAAAAAGGTGTGCCTTTGTATCCTGAGGGTAAGGATAGGCAATATCTGATGCAGCAAACGGCATCGGGTGAATACCAAAATGGTATGGACTCGATAATGCGATCAATTGCTGATCCCGCAAATATAAACCGTTTAACGGGCTGTATTCATTCTCAGTATCAAGGTTTAGCTCTGCGACTTTTTCAGCCTGCTCATTGGCTGCGAAAATCATCACTGCCGGTTTATCAACTGCTGCAGCGTATAGATACGCCCCGTCAGTCTTCAAACGATCGGCTTCATCAACCCCGGCTTCCTGAACATTGGTTGTAGATACATCGGCAGAACCAGCCGCACCTTCGTCTGCTGAGGTTGTTTCATAAATCCCGTCGGTATAAGTATCATCAGTGATAACTGTACCATAACGCTTTAACAAAACTGCTTTGATAGATTGCAGCAGCTCAGCACCATTATCACTCCGCTGCAAACGGTAATCAGAAGTATCAGCATTATTGCTATTGCCCGTTGAGCTTGAAGAGCCACCGCCACAGGCAGTGAAGAGTAAAAGCGGGCATAAGAAAAGGACGTAACATATTTTTTGCATTATTCGCTCCGGTATAAACCCAGAGAACCCTACCTGCCAGCCAAACAGATAGTTACTGAGAGAAGATCGCTAATGCAAAAATATTAACACAAAAACAGCAGAGCAAGCATCATAGAGCTTGCTCTGCTGCCATTATTCGTATTTACGGATATCGCTAATTACTACGCCGTCATTAGCCAAACTGCCTATAGTACAGAGTTCGACCTCACCCCGCACTTTGCAAACCTCACGGATGCTTCCGGCAATTTGCTGTGACAATGTATCAGCAGCAGAACCATCTGCCACCTCGCAATGCATAGTGAGTTGATCCGCTTCATTCTGCCAGTCGACAACCAAGCGGGCTTTCAGAATTTCAGG
>JBMZDK010000216.1:0-7394 GCA_049614265.1 Thiolinea sp. | reverse complement strand
GAGCAATCCCAGCCAGCCAAACGGATAGACCCGCTCATGTTCAGTGCGTTTTTCTGCCGGGATAGTTTGCCGGGATACACCGTGAAACCCATCGCAACCAGCGATGTAATCACAGTCAATCTGATAGGTTTCACCCTGATTAGTGAATGTGACAAAGGGGTGAGCACTGGTGACTTCATGTGGTTGTACATCAGCGGCTTCGTAGTATGTCGGCCAGCCTGCTTCACTCCTGGCTTCCATCAGATCACGTGTCACTTCAGTCTGGCCGTAACACATGACTGTTTTGCCACCGGTTAATGCTTTCAGATCGATGTGGGTAAGCTCGCCATTATTGGCGATTTCAACACCACTGTGTATTTCTCCTTCGGCATCCATGCGCGCTGCAACGCCTGCTTCATGCAGCATGTCCACCGTGCCCTGTTCCAGAATTCCGGCCCGAATCCGCCTCAGCACGTACTCACCACTGGCGCGTTCCAGTATTATATTATCGATGCCCTGTCTGCCCAGCAGTTGCCCCAGCAAAAGCCCGGAAGGCCCGGCGCCAATAATTACGATTTGTGTTCGCAGTTTTTTCATATCAGGCGTTACCGTTAAGCACCTGCTCCAGCTGGTCTAATACCTGCATACACGGCAAGACCTGATGCACACTGGAATTCGGCTCGCGTCCTTCCCGGATTGCTGCGAAAAATTCACGATCTTCCAGTTCAATGCCATTCATCGATACATCTACCTGACTGACATCAATCGGTTGCTCGCGCCCGTCTACCAAATCATCATAACGTGCGATATATGTGCCGTTGTCACAGATATAGCGGAAGAAGCTACCCAGCGGCCCGTCATTGTTAAATGATAGTGACAGGGTGCAGATTTGGCCGGATTCTGTTTTCAGACCAATATTCATGTCCATCGCAATACCCAGCTCAGGATGCATTGGCCCCTGTAACGCCTGTACCTGCGTGATTTTTTCACCAGTCTGATACATAAAAAGATCAACGGTGTGGGCCGCGTGGTGCCATAGCAGATGATCTGTCCAGCTACGTGGTTGGCCCAGCGCATTCAGATTTTTCCGGCGGAAGAAGTAGGTCTGCGCATCCATTTGCTGGATTTTAAGCTCACCGGCTTTAATTTTATGATGTACGTATTGATGGCTGGGATTAAAACGGCGTACGTGCCCCGCCATTGCAATCAGGCCGGTGTCCTTTTGTGTTGCACATAGGGCTTCTGCATCCGAGAGACTGTCTGCTATTGGAATTTCGACCAGAACATGTTTACCGGCACGCATCACCTGTTGTCCCTGCGCTGCATGTATCGGTGTTGGTGAAGCTATGATGGCTGCCTCTATTCCCGGCTGAGCTAATGCAGTATCCAGATCCATTGTCCAGTGCGGAATATTGTACTTTTCAGCAGTAGCTTTCGTTGCGGCCTCATCACCCCCGGCAATACTCCCAACCTCAACGCCATCAATGTTTTGTATCGCATCCAGGTGTTTATGCCCGAATGCACCTTCGCCTACCATACAGATTTTCATGCTTGCTCTCCGAAGTTGTCTTGCTGCAAATTAGCCTGCAGAATTGTATTGAAGGCTAATTTGCAGCTTTGTGGGGGATTGTAACGTATGGATTTTTGCACTGGCCGGAAATGCCTAAATTTCTAATTATCAGCACTAAAAGTACAATTTTTTAATGATATTCAGTACAAAAACTCAAAATTTGTGGTGGGCGAATTGTTTCAGACCATAAACCGGGGTGTGCTAACTACGGGAGAAACCTTGATTTGGAGTCATTTCAGCTGGTGTTTTGGCGATCCTGTTACAGAACCGCATAGTAATCAATCTCAACTGCTGAAGCGCGCCGGATACCGGCACAGACAAAGATCATGGGATTCACCCAGGCATACTTTTCATCGCCGGTTTCCAGTCTGGCTGTAGTACGCATGTAATAGCTGGCCGGATCAACATCTTCGCCATTTGCTAAGCGTTTTATGACTTCCGGTGGGCCATGGCGACTGCCAATATTGACAATTTCGATCACAGCGCCATCTTCCGTTTGCAGCGCATAACGTGTATCCAGAAATGCTGCACCATCACCATAAATAGTCTGCCAGTCCGCACCAACATTCAGTATTTCACCCTTGAGATCCGGCCCCATGGCTTTTCCGCCAATGATAGGAATGATACGGCGTTTTCCTGCCCGGCCCTGACCTAATTCAATGGGTTTGCTGAGTTTGACCTGCAGAGTAAATGAGTGGCGTAGCTTCGGTGTTGGTATATCCATTAAACTGCTCCTTTATAACAGGTTTGCGCCTCTGGGCTGTTCGGCTAGAGAGGTAAAAACAGCAACGTAATAACCGGAAAAGCCACCAGTATCCCGACGCGAATCAGGTCTGAAGCCACAAAATAAAGTACGGCTTTGTACGTTTTTGTAATCGGTGTTTGCCGATCCATGGCATTGATTACAAACAGGTTCATGCCTACAGGTGGTGTAATCAGACCAACTTCAACTACGATTAACATCAATATCCCAAACCAGATTGCGGTCTGTTCAATATTAACCCGGTTTAATGCACCTTCTGAGACACGACGCAGACCCAGTTCACGGGTCATTTCCCGTGTCAGTTCCTGCCCACTGGCGAGGATATTTTGTGCTTCCTGTAGTAGTGCGGCAGGAATTTCTTTCCCGCTGTCCAGCAGATCACTTAAACGGTATGACTGCAGTTCGACCATAGACACCAGTCCGAAATCCAGTGCCTGCACGATTGGCCAAAATATTGGAACCGTGAGCAAGATCATAGACAAGCTGTCCATAAAACAGCCCAGCATCAGATAGAACACTAAGATTAAAATCAGAATTAACCAGGGGTTCAAGCCACTTTCACCGACCCAGCCTGCAGCTTCCTGGGGTACTTGTGTCAGTGCCAGGAAACCGTTGTAATAAGCAGCACCCAACACAATAAAGAAAATCATGGCTGTTGAGCGGGCGGTCACATAGAAACTATCCGCCAACGATGTGCGGTTTAACCCACCGGCAAACCAGGCAATAGCCCCGGTACCCAGTGCGCCAACTGCTGCGCCTTCTGTCGGGGTAAACCAACCCAGATAAATGCCGCCGACTACGAGGCAGAATACCAGCAATACCGGCCAGACATTTACTAGTGCTTTAAATCGCTCCGCATAAGGCACCCGTTGACGTGTGCCTGCTGCCTCAGGGTTTACCCGTACATAAATTGAAATGGCAATCATATAGCCGAGAGCCGCTAATATGCCCGGAATAATGGCAGCCAGAAACAGTTTGGCAATATTCTGCTCGGTCAGGATCGCATAAATTACCAGTACCACCGAAGGCGGAATCAGGATGCCTAATGTACCGCCTGCTGCCAGCGTTGCGGTAGAGAAACCACCGGCGTAACCATATTGTTTCAGTTCCGGTAGCGCCACTCTTCCCATGGTGGCTGCAGTAGCCAGCGATGAGCCACAGATTGAACCAAAACCGGCACAGGCACCAATCGATGCCATAGCAATACCGCCTTTGCGATGCCCCAGCCAGCTTTCAGCAGCTTTAAATAAGGCCTGACTCATACCACCCAGAGTGGCGAAGTGCCCCATTAACAGGAACATTGGCACAATGGAGAGGGAGTAATTAGAAAAAGTGGTATAGGTTTCAGATTTCAGGCGTGCAAACGGGATATTTGTATCGCCGGTTACCAGTACCATGCCGCCCAGCCCGGTCAGAAACATCGCCAATCCGATCGGCACCCGCAAAAAAATGAACAGCAGCAGTATGGGGAAGGATAACAGCCCGATGGTGATGGCACTCAAATGTTGGTACTCCCATCAACCGGCAGTTTTTGTTTACCGGTGAAAGCGCTAAACAGACGCATTACAGCAATATAGATTCCTACCAGGGCAGCAGTTACCGCGCCCAGTAGACTACCCGCATAGCCCCACCAAACCGGAGCCTGGAGCAGAAGTGTTGTTTGCCCGGAACTGCGTTTACTTTCCATGCCTTCGAACAGTTTGAAGGCGATCAGTGCCAGTGTTGCTGCAAAAGCTATATCAATAATCAGTTGCACCTTGCTGTTAAGGGTAGGGAAGCGGGCAATGAATATGTCTACTGAAGCGTGTTCATTATCTAACTGACAGAGGGGAATAAAGGCAAAGATTGCAAAGGCCAGGCCAGCCTCAACAAGTTCGAAATCACCGTTCACAGGGCCAATACCAGTAGCCAGTAAAGCATTAGCAATACCAGGTATGGATTGTTGCAGTATGTCGCTATGTAATATTGAATTCAGTGTTCGCCCGAGAACTGAAAGACAGGTCAGTACGATTAAGAAACTCAGGACTAAACCACCCAGCACAGCAAACAAACGTGCCAGCCGTTCCACGAGACGATGCATGATTCCCCCTTAATGCAACTGCGGCTAATACTCAATTATCAGCCGCAGTCTTCAGGTGATAAGCCAGGTTTAACCGCCCTTACATTTTGCCGGTTGCGCCTTTACACTCACCCGCCATCAGCGCTTTTGCCTGATCAATCCGGGCCTGACCATCAATGCCTTTTTCTTTAACATCGGCAACCCAGGTTTCGTAGATAGGTTTAACCAGTTTTTCCCACTCCGAGGTGTCACTAATCGTGATAATGTTATTGCCGTTATCTACTGCAATCTCACGCGCCGGGCCATCAGCATCGGTTTGTGTACCGCCAGCGAATACGGAGAAGTTCAGACCGGAATTGTCATCAATGACTTTTTGCAGGTCAGCGGGTAAGCCCTCAAATTTTTCTTTATTCATTGCCAGTACAAACGTCAGTGTGTACAGCGCAGTACCTTCGAACTCGGTGTGGTTCTCAACAAGTTCCGGTACTTTTAATGCAGGTGTGACCTCCCAGGGAATGGTTGTACCATCGATTACCCCTTTTGACAGACCTTCAGGTACTGCCGGAACCGGCATACCAACTGGTGTCGCGCCCGCCAGAGTCAGCAATTCATTCACCAGGCGTGAACCACCGCGGATTTTCATGCCTTTTAAGTCAGCAGGCTTTTCGACCGGATCACTGGTATGGAACATGCCGGGGCCGTGAACCCAGGTACCCAGAATCTTAAGATCTTTAAATTCACCATCAGCCATATGCTCATCAAACATTTTCCAGTAAGCACAGGAAGCTGCACGCGGATCTTCAACCATAAAGGGCAGCTCAAATACTTCGGTTGTCGGATAACGACCTGGTGTATAACCCACAACTGTCCAGACAATATCAGCGACGCCATCAATAGCCTGATCCATCAACTCCGGTGGCTTGCCACCCAGTTGCATAGAAGGAAAACGGTCGATTTTGATTTTGCCGTCTGATTCAGCTTCTACTTTATCTGCCCAGACATCCAGTACCAGCTTGGGAACGTTTGCCTGTGGTGGCAGGAACTGATGCATCTTGAGTGTCACATCTGCCGCAAAGGCTGTTGAAGCTGTCATTGCAGCGACTGCTGCGCCTCCGATTGCACTCAGAAATAATTTACGTTTGGTCATTGGTGCTCCTCCTTAGACCTGGTTGAACCTTTGTCAGAGGACAGATTATTTCCTCCGATGTGAGGTTATGATAGCATGCGGGCGTTTGCAATCCATACTTTTGGGTACTGATTTGGAGATACTGGTAATTTGCCCGGATCAGTAACCCCGCAGCCGGAGGATAAAATCAAGTGACGACTGAATCTGCTGAAGCCCGCTGGAGCGTATCATTTGATACGGTGACTCAAATGTTTTGCGATGCCCTGCAGGCAGCACCTGAGACGCTATATTGCAAAGGCTCGGCAGGTGAGCTTAGCTATGCACAGGCGGCCGGGGCAATGCAGGGGCTTGCCCAACAGTTGGGAACAGAAGTTGCAGGGCGCACAGTTGCACTGGTGTTGCCAAATTCCACCGCATTTCTGATTGCCTATTTTGGTGTTCTTTTTGCCGGAGCGCGGCCTGCGTTGGTGAACTATGGTCATCCGGATGGCACCATCGACAAATTACTGGCCGGTCTGGATGTGGCGACAGTTTTATCTGATCGTGAAATTGCTGGTATTCAGACCACCCACTTTAATGATGTCGCGGCACACCAACTGGCAAATGCTATTGATCCTGATGCTTTGCAGAGTGTTGCAAAGCCTGATGACATTGGCGCAATTTTGTTTTCAGGCGGTACGACCGGTCTTCCTAAACAGGTAGCTCACAGCAATACTGTGCTGGTTAACAAAGTTGAGCGCATGGAATGGGGGTGGCCAACTAATCCTAATGAAATCTGGTTGCCGGTTGCACCTTTTACTCATGTGTATGGTTTTTTGATGGGGGTACTGAACCCCGTATTACGCGCAGGATCGATTATTATCCCGCCACGGTTCCAACCTGACCTGATTGTGGACATGCTGAGTAAGGAAAATGTCACAATATTTGGTGGTGGTCCACCTGCTATTTATCAGGGCATTATGTCATCCGGGAAATTTACTGATACCGCATTCCCCGCTCTGCGCGTATGTCCCGGTGGCGGTGCGCCTTTCCCACTTGCTGTTCATCGTCGTTGGGAACAGGCTACAGGACTGCCTATTACAGAAGGCTATGGTATGACAGAGATTGCGCCGATTTCAGTCAATACCGAGAGTGATGGCATGAAACCAGGCGCTGCCGGTAAGCCGGTTCCTGATACCGTGATTGAGATTGTGGACATTCAGACCGGCCAGCAGGTAATGCCCGACGGTGAGAGTGGGGAAATTCGTGTCAAAGGCCCGCACATGATGACAGAATATGCCGGTAATCCTGAGGAAACAGCGTTGACGCTGCGCAACGGTTTTGTCTATACCGGTGACATAGGTTCAATAGATACAGACGGTTTCCTGACTATTAGTGACCGTAAGAAAGATGTAATTTTTGTCAAAGGTTTTAACGTTTTCCCCAGAGAAATCGAAGAGGTGTTGCTTGACCATCCCGCAGTTAGCGGTGCCTGTGTGGTCGGGCGTGAGGATGAGCGTGCCGGAGAATTGCCCCTGGCGTTTGTCACGCTGAAAGAGAGTACCAACGCAGCGGATATTCTCAGTTTCTGTCGGGAATGTTTAACGGATTATAAAGTACCGGCAGAGGTTTTAATTCTGGAATCGTTGCCACTTACTCCTGCGGGTAAGGTTGATCGCCTTAACCTGAAAAACCGGCAAAATGCTGGGCATTAACAACGAATATGGATAAAGGCAGATTGGATAAAGCCTTACGGCTGAAGCAGATGAAATCGCGGATGGTGATGCCGGTTATTTGTGCGCCCATGTTTCTCGTTTCCGGGCCACAGATGGTGATTTCTGCCTGTAAAGCCGGTGTCATGGGGTCTTTCCCGGCAACTAATGCCCGTACTATTGATGATTTGCACCGCTGGTTAAGC
>JBMZDK010000215.1:0-7415 GCA_049614265.1 Thiolinea sp. | reverse complement strand
AGGCGATTCCACATGACTTGCAGGCGGGTTTTGTCTGAGGTTTTAAATCCCCCTTGTTCCCCCTTCTTCAAAGGGGGAGACCCTTCGATATCCTCCTGCTTTTGCTGGAGGGCACTCCCCTTTGTTTCAGGCGTTTCGCTTTGTAAACGTCGCTTGGGGGAGACGGAGGGGATTTGGCTTTTAAGATGGATGTCATTAACTCCAGTATTAGCACATTCTTCTGAATCCTCTAGCTCGCCCCGCTCCAACACCAGATTCCCAACAGCATCAACCTGTGCAGTAAAATCTGCACTAACCCAGGTCGTCGTTTGCGGCTCAATCACTAAAGCCGGGCCATCCAGCCTGTCACCAGGCTGCAGTGCTGCACGTTCATACACCGCTGCTTCCACTTCAAGCCCGCTAACATCGCACAATACGCTGCGGCTTCCACTGGGCTGTGCCTGCTGTTGCCTGTTTAATGTTTCCAGTGGATCAACGGCCGCTGCTTTAGTCGAGACCTTTACCGCCCAATTCAGAATCTCCACCGTCATTCCCGGTACAGTGCGGGTAAACTGCTGCGCATACTCCGCTTCAAACGCCGCCAGCAGCACCGGCACATCGGCTTCGGTCAGGGTATGCGGCGGCAGTGCAATCTCAATCTCATGCCCCTGGCCGTGGTAGCGCATAAAAGCAATCCGCTGATAATTCAGCTCACCCTGCGGCGCACCGGCCCGAACAACTGCCTCTGCCTCGGCAACCATGCCGTCAAAGAAACCATTCAGCTGCACAACATCCAGATTTTCCAGCGTGGCATAGCGGCTACGTACCACCTCAAAGGCAATTGGTGCAGACAAAAAACCTACCGCAGAACCCACACCGGGATCCGCCGGAATTACAATACGCTGTACACCGGCCCGTCGCGCCACACGCGTGGCATGCAGGGGGCCGTTGCCACCAAAGGCAATCATCGTGCGCGTACTTAAATCCTTGCCTGATTCCACGGCATGCATGCGCCCGGCGCTCGCCATGTTTTCATCGACGATCTGACTCACACCCTGTGCAGCCTGTATAGCATCCAATCCATTGTGAGCGCCGATATGGCACTGTAAGGCCTCACATGCCGCAGTCCGTTCAATCCGCAAACGGCCTTCAGCAAAAGCATCCGGATCAATCAGCCCCAGCACAACATCCGCATCCGTCACCGTCGGCTGCTCCCCGCCTTTACCAAAAGCAGCCGGGCCAGGCTCACTGCCCGCACTTTTCGGCCCCACGGTCAGCCGCCCCAACGCATCGACACCGGCAATCGAGCCACCGCCCGCTCCAATCTCAATCATTTCCACCACCGGAATCCGAACCGGCATACCACTGCCCTTAATAAACCGCGCAGCTCTGGCGATTTCAAACTGGTTGCTGGTTTGTGGCTGGTAAGCATCGATCAGACATAGCTTGGCCGTGGTGCCTCCCATATCAAACGACAAAACCTCTGACTCACCGCATTGGGCCGCCACCTGCGCCGCTAATATCGCTCCACCCGCCGGGCCGGATTCCACCAGACGCACCGGATATCGTGCAGCCGTTTCCAGCGTCGTCATCCCCCCACCGGCAGTCATCATCAGAATGGGGCAGCTCAATCCTTCACCGGCAAAGGTGAGAGCAAAATCCTGTAAGTATTTCGTCATTAAGGGTTGGATATAGGCATTGGCAATCGTGGTACACAAGCGGTCAAACTCACGCGCACCGGGACTCACATCAGAGGACAATGACACCACCAGTTCCGGCATACGTTCCAGCAACAATGCCCGTAAACGTTGTTCATGCGCAGGATTGACATAGGCATGCAACAGACAAATGGCCACCGCCTCTGTACCGCAGGCCTGCAACTGTGCAACCAGCTCATCCAGCGCGGCTTCATTCAACGGTTCCAGCGGCTCACCACGCACAGACATGCGCTCAGCAATGGTGAAACAGCGTTCCCTCGGCACAATGAGATCGGGTTTATCGATATTAATATCGTACTGGCTGTAACGACGCTCGTAGGCGATCTCAAGAATATCGCGAAAACCGGCAGTGGTGATGCTGGCAACCTGAGCACCCCGACGTTCAATCAGTGCATTCGTCGCCAGCGTCGTGCCGTGGATAAAACCGCCAATATCCACCAGGGTAATACCGGCGTCAGCGATAGCCAGATGGACTCCGGCTAATGCGCCCTGGGTTGGATTACCGGGAGTGGTGGCTGTTTTTGCTGTGGCAATGACCCGGTTCCCGGCATCAACCAAAACGGTATCGGTGAAAGTACCGCCAATATCAACGGCGATTCTATATTGTGGGGCGGCAGAGTTTTGTACAAAAGCGCTTGATGCAGCAGACATAATGGCATCCTGAAACTTGATTCGCGGGCAAAAGATTGGGTAATGGCAGAGCAATACGATGGATTGCTGCCATCCGGTTCAGGAAGTGTCGCGTCAGGCGACCAGATTACATCCGGTGGCGCGACGGCCATTTTGGCGATCAAGTACCTGGTGAGGCATAGGTCATTAACAGCTGTATTAAGAGACGTTAAATGTACTATGAAAACCCATGCCTTGCATTGCCTGAGACAAACTTTTTTACGTTATTCACACTGCGCGTATTGCATCATGCATGTCATTGCACATTGCGCTATCTGCATCACTGCTGCCATATCCGACGGATCAATATCCCCCTCTTCCATCGCCTCCATTTTTTCCAACCCCTCACAGGAACAATCACAGACCGGGGCAACACTTTTATCATCACCTCTGGACTCAGGGCCTTCAGCATCATCTCCATCGTCACTGCTACTGCCCCGGTCATCCGGCCCGCCAGGCATAGGAAATCCCATTTGTTGGAATTTTGACTGTATCCGGGCAATGCGCAGTTCCTTGTACGCCTCATAAGCTTCCGTACGAATTTCATCCATCGCATTATTCCCTATCGCCAGCGCCGCAAATGCCATACTGCCGGAAAATGGTGTAACGACAGACTCACCAACTTCACAGACATCGATATCCTGCCCCGGCGGCTTCATCATTGCGGCCTGCTGTAATTTTGCCAGCGAGGCTTTACACAGGTAAGCGGTACCAGTGAACTCCAGCAGCTCACGATCATAACGGCGAATCATGACCTGGCTGGGGGTCTTAGCATCCTGAATCACTAACATATCACTGTGTGGAAATGACAAAGAGGCAATAGCCGGAAACGTTCCGGTTTGCCCTAATCCAACCTGTTGTTGCAACATCAGAGCCAAGGTTTCCTCAGACTCCGCATCATCATCGTCATCATACCCCACCGAAACCTCAGCCACTTCCAACCGGTTAAGACCATAGGCCTGCTCCGTCAGCAACGCGTTAGGCATCTCAACACCAAGACGGCCTTTGAATGCTTCCATCATCGGATTCGCGCTCATCATTGCAGCCATACCCTGGCCTTTCACCGGAACCGGCGCATGCATTCCGCCACCCCCGGCTGAGGTTCGGCCAACGCCTGCTGCTGCGTTTTTCTTTTGGCCTTTTTTAGTCACGCTGGCGTAGCTGGTACCCAAATTCAGAGTGATTTTCTTCTTGTCTTCCTGACTGCCAATGTCTTTATGTTTGACCGGGACGCGGCTGAGAATAAAACGTAACTCTGTGTTACCACTAAACACCAGCTTATCCGTGCTCCAGTAACGGCCAGCTTTACCCGATGGCAGAATGGGGGACTTGCCCTGCGTCGGTGTAATCAGGCAGGGTGCATGCGCCGCACCTTCCGCATCCAGCAAGCCATAACAATCACCGTCAACGTTTTGCGTGCCACTGGCTTTAGCCCAGCCCAGATACAGCTCATCAATTTCAGCGGCGGTACCCAGCGCTTCAATATGTAGCGAAGCTTCAGGAATACTCCGGGTTTTAAAACCACTCAGTTTCACCTTGAAGCAACGCCCGGTATATCGATCCAGCTCAAGTGACAGGCTCCCTGTTTTGCCCGGAGTAAGACTCACCTCCTGGCAACCACCAAAAGTAACGGTATGCCATTTTTCTGTCTCCATTTGGTTCTGAAAACGGTGATCAGGCCAATTGCTCAACTCCGCCAGAAATTGTGGAAACACGTGCTCCAGCCCGTTTGCCTTACCATCTCTGTTATCCAGCCAGGTATCAATCTTCGCTGTCTGATTCTTCAGGCTGGTACGATTCATTCCTTCATACAGATCATCATATGCATTAGGTTTATCCTTCAGATAACGCCTCGTAACGAAATCCCAAAAGCCATTAGTGCGATACCCCAACTGCTTATTGGACAAATCGGCATATTTCTCGCCTTTTGGCTGAAGGTTCAACGGCACATGATAGGGGCGGGTCAGGAAAAAACGTTTGGTGTACTTATTGTCATAACTGCCGTGAAAATCCGTTCCCAATGTATCGTTAGTCACTTTGATCGCCACATGATCTGCGATCCCTTCAGCAATCCATTTGTGTGCGCCATCACAATGTCCGTTAGTTATAAAGCCCCAGCGATCCATCTGGTGTAAGTGTCCCAGTTCATGTACAGCGGACATCAGGAGCGTTGCATCCTCACCAGCTTTCCATATTTTGTAGGTATTACCGGACACCGAAATAGGCGTAGCCATACTGGCAATCGATTGATCACCATTACAGCCATGCGTGGTCATAAACCCCGTTTTCCTTCCCAAAAACAGCAGATTAACGTCTCTTCCAATCACCTTCAGATAGCCGCTACCCCGATAATTTACCGGGTTCTTAAACCCCAGCTTTTCATAAGCCTGATGCCCGATCAGATAATTCTTTTCCAGTTGATTCAACATTGCCTGTGGGTATAGTGGTGCGGCTTCTTTAGGTGGAAAACCCGGCTGGCTCGCAATAGCTCTGCCGGTCTTATCTGCAAAAGATGTGCCTTCAGCACAACCCGCCTCTCCCATATTGCGTTCCACTCTGGCCATAAAATCCGGGTCTGCGTAGCTGGCCTTCAGCCGGGCATTAAAAGCAATATCAGCAGTCACAGTGGCTGTTGTCAGTGGATGGCAGGTAAATTTCCAGACATAGGGCGCATGGCTGGCCGCGGCCGGAATTGGCAATAAAGCACAGAGCACCAACAGAATCAGCAGTAAATAACCCCGGTTTAACTGGCCCATTGTGCAAGCTCCTCAAACAGTGCTTCCAGAGCAGTCCGCACCGAATCATCCAGGTGTTCATCGGTAAAATGACTGTCATTCCTGCTCTGTTCATAGTCATACAGCAGGCCTGACAACATCTCCATATAGCTAGTGTAAGGCGCGGGTTCAAACGCTTCCCGCAATGGGCTTTCCGCGATCAGACGCAAGATTTCAAGCCGCCCTGCCTCCTCATAGAGACGGTGACGCACCGCCACCCGCTCAGCGAAAGCCAGTTTACTGACATCATCGGGTGCCGCTGCCTCCGGGACAATGGCTGCGACCTCATGCAATATGCTAAGCAATTCCGTTTGCAGCTCGTTTGGTAAGGTTTGGTTGAGTTCGGCATATTCATGCGCAGATACAGCAGAGGCACCGGACAACCACACAACAATCCATAACCCGGCTACGCTGTTACACAGGCGATAAATTCCACGATACATAAGGCTCCCCGCCAGCCACTGTCGATGTGAGTATTATAGCGAGACTGTAGCGCACGACCTGCATAAAATTTACTTCGCGTGCAGGATTCCCGATATTGGGTTATGTTAGCCCCCGAACACTCAACAACCGGCAAACGCTTATGAAATCCCCCGTTGTCATCCTGCATACTGATAACCCGCATGCTTCACGCGAGATCCTGGCTCGCGAACATAACGACCTTGAGATTCATACCTGTGATGTCTTCGCTGCCCTGCCGCAGATGATTACGGATACCCGGGCTGAAGTGGTGTACTCCGTGCGCTTTGACAGCGTACAGCCTTACCCGCGCCAGGCAATGATTGATGCACCAAGCGTCAAATGGGTATCAGTAGGCGGTTCGGGCACAGATCATATGCAACCCTGGGATACACAGGCATTAACCGTCACCAATAGTGCCGGTGTGGCTGCTGATATGATGGCCCAGTACGTGCTGGGTATGATGCTGCACTTCGCACTGCAACTACCGAAGCTTCAGGCCGCGCAGCAACGGCGGGAATGGCTGATTGCTGAAGTTGAACCGGTTGATAATAAAACAGCGTTGATCGTTGGTTTAGGGCAAACAGGTACCGCAGTAGCGAAACGACTGAAGGCGTTTGGCCTGAAAACCCTGGGCGTACGTGCCCGGACACAGGCGACAGACAATGTTGATGAGGTACACCACTTTTCTGCGCTGCCGGAACTATGGGGACGGGCAGACTTTATTGTGATTTGCGTACCCTTACTGGACAGCACCCGTGGCTTGATTGATGCTGATGCCTTCGCCGAGATGAAAGAAACCGCTGTGCTGATTGATGTGTCGCGTGGTGGTGTGATTGATGAGGCAAGCCTGATTGATGCGTTGGATAATCAGCAGATTCGTGGCGCGGCGCTGGATGTGTTTGCGACCGAGCCATTACCGGCGGAACATCCGCTCTGGGGCTATGACAACGTCGTGGTGACCCCACATTGCTCAGCGGTATATCAGGGCTGGGATCTGAAATCCGTGGAAATGTTTGCGGAAAATTTATGGCGTTACCGGCGGGGTGAGGCGCTGGATAATGTGGTTGATCCGGAACGAGGCTATTAACCAGAGACCGAAACCTGCTTAGAAAGAATCCACCAACACAAAATCAAACTCACCGGTATTTTCCCGCAGATGTTTAACGCTGCGGTATTCGTCGCTGTCATACCATTGTTTTGCCAGTTCAGTACTGGGAAACCGGAAGATAACAGTGCGCGCTTTATCGTGATTCCCTTCTAATACTTCGCTCACCATGCCACCCAATAGAAAATCTCCCTGGTAAATTTTTAAGGACTCTTCTGATGCTGTGACATATTCTTGAAATTTCTCAGGGTTGGTTACTGTTGAGTGAACGATTAGGAATGCTGGCATGATGGCTCCTTTGGGGTTTTATCGTATTAACAGTGACATGATTGCATTAGTGACGTGCATGTTCAACAAGCTTCAATCAACCAAAACCAATACGATTACGCCCGACTCTACCAGTTTATACCAACATATTGACTTGCATGGCTCTCGCACCACCATGCCTTTACTAATTTTCAGTACCACAACAAATTACCGTGCAGAAAAGCACTCAGCGCAAGTGCAAGCGTTTTTGCAGTCACTGGAATAGGCACCGATTATCTCTAACCTGACCAAGACTGGGTTTGCTTCTGCGCTGTCTCGTTGGGTGAGAACAAAAGAACATTCGACTGATGAAGCGGATCAGATTCAGGTGATGTTTTCTCAGCATCTTGCGCAGAAGCTTTATCAGGTGCGGACGATAAACGACAGTCACTTTGTGCAAGC
>JBMZDK010000214.1:0-7428 GCA_049614265.1 Thiolinea sp. | reverse complement strand
TACACCCTTACATGTATGAGGCAAGCTTTCCGACTATTGACTATAACAACGGATACGATTCAGAGAGTATGGCATCCCACAGCAGCATGAATTTGCTTAATGAATTTGTTTTGGGCATGGCAAGTCTGAACTCGCCGTAACACCATACATCCGTAATAATATCTCTAACTGGCGTCCGGTTTCTCCCAACTCTGTACGGTAGACAATCAAACCATCCAGCAATTTACGTGCAGTTACTGCATAGCCCTTCTGCACCGGCTTTGGAGAAGCCAATTGGCAAGACTCCATAACAATCCCCTATATTATTATCCTGTTACAAATATAGTACATATTCAGTAAGAAAGAAGGCGATGTTCACAAAAATCTACAGACTCACGCTGAACGGTCATATTCTAACGCCATACCAACCGGTGCAGTATCTTTCAATTTACCATCAGCCCAAACCAGCTCGCCATTCACAATAGTCGCTGCAATAACAGAACGAAACCGGTAACCATCAAACGGTGTCCAGCCACAACGTGACAGACTGTTACTCTCTGTCACTACCTGCCCCTGCTCAACATCAGCCAGCACCAAATCAGCCCAGTAACCTTCACGAATAAAACCCCGCTCAATAATATCAAACCGGTTTGCTACACTATGACTGGTTTTTTCTGCAATAAATTCCAGTGAAAAAATACCATCATGGTAGTTTTCTAACATCGTCAATAAACCATGCTGCACTAATGGCATCCCGGCAGGTGTATCAAAATAACTGCGGCTTTGTTTTTGCTGTAAATCCCGGGGATTATGACCGCTGTTAACCATATCCAGCCTACTTTCCATTAAGCCCTGAATCAGGCTGGCCCGATCTTCCTCAGACTTAATCGATGGATAAGACTTTAATAAATTCCCTTTCGCTTCATAGTCTGCATCAGAGAAATGCAAGAAGGCAGCACCAACGGCGGCGGTAATCTGCTGTTCGTCTGCATCATCACTCAATAAGTCCATCTCACGCGCCGAAGAAACCTGCATCAGGTGTAAACGGGTTTCATGACGTTTGGCTAATGAAATCGCAAACTCAGTGGAAAGTGCACAAGCTTCATCACTACGAATAATCGGATGAAATTCAAGCGGGATATTGTCGGCATAAATACTGCGATAGCTTTCCTCATTCTCCAGGATAGTTGGCATATCCTCACAGTGAGCAGTGACCAGTAACGGAGAACGGGCAAACACCTGCTCCACTACCTCAGGATCATCCAGCAAGCGCGGATCTGCCCCATCACCACCTAAAAAAACGCTCACTGCGCAAGCCTGCTTCAGTGACAAGGATGGTATTAAATCAATATTGTCGCGGATAGCTCCGAAGTAAAAGCCATAGTTTGCCCGCGAACGTCCTTGTGCCAGTTTTTGTTTTTCAGAAATCTGATCAGGTGATGAGGTTCCCTGAACAGCATCAGGCAGATCAAGATAGCTGGTGACACCTCCGGCGATAGCAGCACAACTCTCAGAAGCAATATCGGCAACGACAGTCATCCCTGGTTCGCAAAAGCTAACCTGACTATCAATCATTCCCGGTAGTAAATAACGGCCTTCTGCATCAATGACGTTTGCAGCCCGACTAGCGAAACCATTACCAACTGCAGCAATGCGACCACCTTCAATCAACACATCGCCTTCAACAATATGTCCCTCGTTAACGATTTTTGCATTACAAATCAGTAATTGTTTCACATCAGCTTCCAGGCAATAGCCGGATTCAGATCAGGCGATCCAAAATCATGAAAGTGCAGTCATGAGGGTTGTGAGCATCAGCCACCCGGTATTCACAGCGAGTCTGTTGCCAGGATAACGGCTCATAATCAGGAAACCAGCTATCACCCTCTACACACGCATGAATAAGCGTAATATATAAACGATCTGCCTGCGGAAGAAATTGTGTATAAATTTGTGCCCCACCAATAATCATCACTTCATTATCAGTGTCTGCCAGCTCTAAAGCAGCATCAGGGCTAATGGCGGATTCTGCGCCAGAGAAATCATCTTGCCGATTGCGGCTAACTATAATATTTTGCCGTTTAGGCAAAGGCTTACTGCCAATCGATTGCCAGGTTTTCCGACCCATGATGACCGGCTTTCCCAGCGTATTGCGCTTAAACCAAGCCAGATCTGCCGGTAAATGCCATGGCATATCGCCATTCAAACCAATGACACGCTCTGGTGTCATGGCCGCAATCATGGATATCACGAAAAAGCGCCCTACTTCACAACTCTTAAGGCCGGACGCTTACGTGGTGGCGGGTTTTCATCGTCATCGCCGGTAATTTCGGCATCTCCGGTATCTGTAACATCACTCTCAACCGTATCATCCTCGCCCTCAGCTTCCGTTTTCACTGTATTCAATACAGCTACCGGAGCAGGGGCAAGTTTAGTTTTTTCTGTCGCAACTGATTCATCCTGTTGTTCTTCAGACTGGTTATCCGCATATTCATCAGGAGAGAAACTAATACCGTCAACAGGGGACTCACGGGCGTAAATCGCCTCAATAGCGTACATTGGGCAATATATGTAAAACGACACACCACCGAAACGAGCACTGAAACTCAGTGCTTCGTTATCCATAATAAAATCCTGTACAGCCATCGGGCTGATATTCAGCACGATTTTTCCGTCTTTTATATGCTGCTTGGGAACTGTTACTTCATCCAGCTCTGTGTTCACCACAATATGTGGCGTCATATTATTTTCGACGATCCAGTCAAAAAGAGCACGTAACAGAAAAGGACGCTTTGGTATCATGGACGAATAGCCTTTTCCACTTTGCTCAACGAAGTCTGGAAACCATCACGGGAAAATACGCGATCCATATAATTCAGGATAGGCTTCCCGGTCTTTTCCGGTACATCAATACCATACTTAGGCAAACGCCACAGAACCGGCGCAATAGTACAATCTACCAGCGTATACTCGTCACTCAGGAAGTAAGGCTTAATAGCAAAGACCTCTGCTGCAGATAACACGCTTTCACGCAGGATATTCCGGGCCTGGTCAGCAGCTACCGGATCATTACCTTCAATATCTTCCACCAGAGAAAACCAGTCTTTTTCAATGCGGAACAATGCCAGGCGCGAATGAGCACGCGTCACCGGATCAACCGGCATCAATGGCGGGTGAGGAAAACGCTCATCCAGGTATTCCATAATGATACGGGCATCATACAACACCAGATCACGGTCAATCAGCGTTGGCGTTGTATTGTAGGGATTGAGATCTGCCAGATCATCAGGCTTATCGTCCGGATTCACATTCAGAATATCAACAGTAATATCTTTTTCCGCCAGCACAATACGTACACGGTGGCTGTCAGCACAGTCAGGGGCAGAAAAAAGGGTCATAACGGAACGTCGGCTGGAAATCGAGGCCATGTTGAAAGAGAACTCCCTACTTACTTCGTTGAAAGCTTTTCACCGATAACCGATGAAAAATACTTTATATAGAAAACAGAAAAGCCGCTACGGCGCAAAGCACCGAAGCAGCTTCTTGATTATACCACAAAGGCATTAACGTTTAGTGTACATCCTTCCAGTATTCTTTCTTCAGGAAGTAAGCCACGATTGCAAACAACCCTAAGAAAATCAGAACCCACCAACCAATGCGTTTGCGATGCAACTGCGCCGGCTCACCCACATATACCAGAAAATTGGTGATATCGGTCACAATCTGATCGTACTCTTCAGGTGTGGCAGACCCTGGCTGTGTCAGATTCAGCGTATGAGTTTGATGACCTTTGCCATCATCAGCTGTCTCTTTTTTCTGCCAACCCTGTAATTCCCACAGGACATGAGGCATACCGGCATTCTCAAACACTGTATTATTCACACCTAACGGACGGGAAGGGTCAACATAAAACGCTTTCAGGAAACTGTAAATCCAGTCACCACCGCGTGAGCGGCCTACCAGTGATAAATCCGGTGGCATAGTACCAAACCAACGCTCCGAATCTTCAGCAGGCATGCCATTCTTCATTAACTCCCCAACCTTGGTTTTCTCACCTTTGGTACGGGTAAAAATGAAGTTGTCAGCTACCTGCTCATCAGTCAAACCCAAATCTGTCGCCAGACGGTTGTAACGGCTGAATTTCAGCGAGTGGCAACCCATGCAGTAGTTGACGTAGTACTTAGCACCACGCTGCAAACTGCCTTTATTATGCAGATCAATATTGGCATGCTCTAAATTCACATTACCGCCACCACCGGCCAATGCAACCGGGGCTGCCGCAAAACCAGCACTCAGCACCAACAATACACTTGCAATAAACTTTTTCATGTTGTCAGCCCTCACCCTGTCACACGTTCCGGAACCGGCTTCTCTTCATTAAACTCCGGCTTAAATGCCGGTAGCAATAAAGTTACACCAAGATAAGCCACAATCAGCGGGAATTGCATAATCAGCTGACTGGCTTCTTCTGCAGCCTCTGCATTAAAGCGGAAGAAAGCGTCATAAAACACCACTAAGCCCAGTAAAATGATGAACCACATTACATAACGTGCTTTCACCGTATCACCATATACCGAGTTAGCCACAATACGAGCACCAATGAACACAGCAGCAACAAAGACTGCCAATAAAATACCATTGAAGAAACCACTGCCAAACATTGTCAGGATTGTTGCAACAGCAACAGCAGCCGTCAGGCCAAGAACAAAGAACACAGAAGAGGCACTTGTTTCACTGGAATGCGGCTTACTGTGAATTGCCAGCACAGCAAAGAACAGGAAGTAAACCTGTGTCATACGTGTACCCAATTCCTTATAAACCGGCGTCACTGCTTCAACACCCATCCAACCGAGAATAATGAACACCACCGCAAAGATCAGCAGGTTAAACTTGTGCGCCAGGTTACGATAACGCCAGGACTTAACCGGGTTCTTATCAATCCAGGGCAGGAAGAAAAGCACAATAATGGCTGCAAACATCGCAACTGTTCCCCACCATGGGTCAGGAATCGCACGTAACACTGTATAGAATGGTGTGAAATACCAAACCGGTGCAATATGCTCAGGCGTTTTCAATGCATTTGCCGGCTCAAAGTTTGGTTTTTCGAGGAAGTACCCCCCCATTTCCGGTGCAAAAAACACAACGGCAAAGAAACCAATCAGGAAGACAACCACACCCATGATATCTTTAACGGTGTAATAAGGGTGGAAAGGAATACCATCAGCAGGAGCTGTCTCACTCCAACGGTTACCCTTTGGCCCCTGTTTGATTTCAACACCATCCGGGTTATTTGAACCGACAGCATGCAACGCAACAATGTGAACAAACACTAATGCAGGCAAAACGAGCACCGGAATGAAGAAGTGCAAGGCAAAGAAACGATTCAGCGTTGCATCACCTAAGACAAAATCACCCCGAATCCAGATTGATAAAGACTCACCAATCAGTGGAATAGTATTAAACAGGTTAATAATAACCTGAGCGCCCCAGTATGACATCTGGCCCCATGGTAGCAGGTAACCCATAAATGCAGTCGCCATCAGCGCTACATAAATCACCATACCGATAAGCCATAATAATTCACGTTTACCTTTGTAAGAGCCGTAGATCAGGCCACGGAACATGTGCAGATAAACGACAACAAAGAAGGCGGATGCTCCGGTTGAATGCATATAGCGTATAAACCAGCCGCCGGGCACGTCACGCATGATGTATTCAACGGACGCAAAAGCCAGGCCGACATCGGGCTTATAATGGAACGCCAGAAACAGGCCGGAGAAAATCTGGATGGCCAGCACCAGCATTGCCAGCGACCCCATGAAGTACCAAAAATTAAAGTTCTTTGGCGCATAGTATTGCGCGAGGTGATTATTCCAGGTTTCCATCAGCGGAAAACGATCTTCCACCCAACCGAGGAAACCGGTGTAATTATGTTCAGGACGTTCAGCCATTATGCTTTCCCTCCGCTTTCACCGATCAGAATCGTCTGATCATCCATAAAGTAATACGGAGGAACTTCCAGATTGGCACCTGCCGGTACATTTTTATAAACACGTCCCGCCATATCAAAACGCGAACCGTGGCAGGCACAATAGAAACCGCCCTTCCACTCATCACCTAAATCAGCAGGTGCAACTTCCGGGCGAAATGTCGGAGAACATCCCAGATGCGTACAAATACCAACTAATACAAGGTATTCCTGTTTATCCTCACGGGCACGAACACCGTTTTTAGCATACTCAGGCTGCTGTTTTACATCATCAGAAGCAGGGTCTTTCAGACGGCTATCCATTTCAGGCAAATCACTCAGCATTTGCTCCGTACGGTTAACCACCCACACAGGTTTACCCCGCCACATGACACGTACCAGTTGTCCCGGCTCCACTTTACTGACATTGTATTCTACCGGTGCACCCGCTGCTAAAGCACGCGCACTGGGAGACATCGATGAAAGAAAAGGAGCCGCCACCGCTGCCACACCCCCAGCGCCCACCACCGAAGTAGCAGCGACCAGGAACCGGCGACGGTTTTGATCCACTCCAGAATTAGCCATCGTTAGCTTACTCCCAAAAAAATTAAAACTTGAAACCTGTATCTGCCTGCAAAAGTCTTGAAATACACATTAGTGCAGGCAGAATAAAATCTGTTACCCCCGAAACCTGTCACAACGGACAATAGTGCCGTCGCCGGATTTCAATCGGGCCGGATGATAGCATAAAAAGAAAATCAAAATAATGATTCTTTAATATACTTACTGAGGAAGTCGAAGACTTCCATCTTTGCAGCAGAAAATCGTCTGCTACATGTTTCAGGGGAAATTACTCCCTCTGATTTAGCATGCCGGCAAACACACTGCGTTGCTAAGCCGGATTATCAATATCAAAGTTAATATGCATCAGGCCAAACTGCTCTGCCAGGTGTTCACCCAGAGCTTTAGCTCCATAGCGCTCAGTAGCATGATGCCCGGCAGCAATATAATGCACACCGTTTTCACGCGCGCTATGAGTCGTGTTTTCAGAAATTTCTCCACTCAGATAAGCATCAACCTGAAGCCCGGCAGCTTTGTCGATATATCCCTGCGCACCACCGGTACACCAGGCAATCCGCCTTACGGGGTGTTCACCACCGCTCACCAACACCGGCTCACGTTTTAAGACAGCAGCGACACGCACACCAAAATCAGCTAACGACATAGCGTTATCCAAAACACCGACATTGCCTACTCCCTGTAGCTCCCCCTCATCCATGGCGCCCTGATCAGTAATTCCCAGAAGCTTCGCCAACTGTGCGTTATTACCCAGCTCAGGATGTGCATCTAAAGGCAAATGATATCCCAGCAAACTCATATCATTATCCAGCAGGGTTTTGATGCGACGTTTTTTCATTCCCCGTAATACAGGGCTTTCGTTCTTCCAGAAGTAACCATGGTGTACCAATACCGCATCTGCA
>JBMZDK010000213.1:0-7455 GCA_049614265.1 Thiolinea sp. | reverse complement strand
ATTGCTGAGCTATTGGGGGTTGGTGCAGCCCGTTTGCGACAAGAGTTTTCGGCATCGATACTGTTATGGCGTTTCTACAGGGAGCGGTATCAGCAGTTTTATCATCATGAAAACTTTAGTCACTATTTTTGGTCATTACGTTCGATGTACACGACATTGCTGGGCCTTTTGCATATTGCTGAAAAAGTGCCACAAGCTCATTGTATTCATAGTGTTTCGACCGGATATGCCGGTGCTCTCGCTTCGTTTCTGCGCATTGTACGTAGAAAGCCACTTGTTCTTACTGAGCATGGTATTTACACCAAGGAACGCAAAATTGATATCTACAGCGCGCCATGGGGTGTTGAGGAGCAAGCGGTTTTGCCACCGGGCTTAAATGATCGCTTAAGCATTCAACGCAGGATGTGGATTAGGTTTTTTGAAGACCTGGGGCGACTGACTTACAGTGCCTCTTCAGTGATCCTGACCCTGTACCAGGCTAATCAGCAAAAGCAGCTTGATCTTGGTGCTCCTCCTGAACGCTGCCTGGTAGTGCCAAATGGTGTGGATTTGACGCGATTTTCCTTTTTACGCAAACAGCGCAGAGCAGGAGTGCCCGGAGTAATAGCGCTGATTGGACGTGTTGTACGGATTAAGGATATTAAAAATTTTATTCGCACGGTGGGGTGTTTGGTTGACAAAATTCCCGGTGTACAGGGATGGATTGTTGGGCCGGAAGATGAAGACCCTGAGTATGTGGCGGAATGTAAAGCATTGGTCATTGAACTGGGTTTACAGCAACAGGTGTATTTTCTTGGGTTTCGGAAAATTGAAGATATTTTACCGAAGATTGGCTTGTTAACGCTGACATCTATCAGTGAGGGGCAACCACTGGTTGTTTTGGAAGGCTTTGCTGCTGGTATACCTGCTGTTACAACTGATGTTGGTTCTTGTCGTGAGTTAATTGAAGGTCGTAGTCATAAGGATAGAAAGCTGGGGAAGGCTGGTGCGGTTGTGCCCATTGCTAACCCTCAGGCGATGGCATTAGCCGCAGAAAAATTTCTGACAGATGAAACTGCCTGGTTACGTGCACAGGAAGCGGCGATCGCACGTGTTGAAAGTACTTATTGTGAGAGTCATTTAATTAATCGTTATCAGCGTCTTTATAACAAAGCTATAAGTTATGGCCGGAATAGGGTTTGAACTGCGAAAAATCCTCCGTGAGGATAGCTGGCTGGGGGTGCTTAAAGCGTATTTATATGCTGGCGCACTTGGTTCCGGAGCATGGGTGTTATCTGTACTTGGCGTGTTGCTGGTTGGTGCTACCGGCCTGACGGGCAATGCCGGATTGCAAACCTGGTTGTCTGAGTTTCAGGTCTCTGTGACCTGGATAATGTCGGGTTCATTAGTCACCAGTGCGGTCTTCCAGTTGGTTTTTACCCGTTTTATTGCGGATTGTCTGTATCAGGATAAACAGACAAGTGTTGTGCCTAATTTGCTGGGCGCTATAGGGCTGGTGACGTTATTAAGTTTTGTCCTCGGTAGTTTGAGTATGGCTGTATTGGCTGCCTGGGATAGATACCTCTATAACCTGCTATTTCTGTTCAGTTACATCGTTCTTTGCAATATCTGGATTCTGGTTGTGTTTGTTGCCGGTCTGCGCCGTTACCGGTTTTTACTAGCCGGTTTTTTTCTGGCTTATACGTTGATTGTAATGCTGGCGTGGTTGTGGCAGGAACAGGGCGTAGAGAGCAAATTGCTGGCATTTTTTCTGGGACATGGCGCTTTGCTGCTCTGGTTGTTTTGGGCGATTTTAAAAGAATATCCGGTTTCTGATCAGTTCCTGGTCAGCTTTGAATTTCTGGAGCCATCGCAGGCACAATACTCTCTGTGTTTCAGTGGTTTATTTTTATACTTAGGTATTTGGATTGATAAGTGGATGTTCTGGTTTTTCCCGGAAACTTCAATTGCAATCAACGCCTTTTTGCGGGCATCCCCTATTTATGATCCGGAAATATTTATTGCCTATCTTGCGATGATTCCGGGCATGGCTGCCTTTTTGCTGCGTATTGAGACCGACTTTGTAGATGCCTGCCAGGGGTATTACCGGATTCTGACAACTTCCACCCTAAGCCGGATTGAGGAGGCTAGGGAGGAAATGCTGCAAACACTAAGCTCTGCACTATTGGAAGTCCTGAGGATTCAGGGGCTGACAATGATATTGGTTTGGCTGTTTGCCAATGACATAGCGCAGTGGTTGGGGTGGCCTGAGGAATATGCATGGTTTCTCAGGGTGGATGTTATGGCAACGTCTTTGTTGGTATTGTTTATTTCTCTGCTTAATGTCGCATTTTATTTTAATTTTTTACGTCTGGCTTTATGGATGACAGCAGGGTTGTGTTTGTTGAATGCCTTACTAACTCTGCTGACTTTATTGCTGGGAAAATCATGGTATGGGGTTGGTTTTACCTTGTCTCTGTTGTTAGTGGTTGTGTTGGCATGGTGGGCTTTATCAGTAAAAACGAAACGTTTGGAGTATGAAACGTTTATGTTGCAATAAATCATTGCTTATATGAGTGCATCATGATTTAACGTGAGGGTTGTTCTGTGTTGTTAGGCGCTAAAAGGAACTTGGTGCGGGTGCTGCTGGTTTTGCTGGCACTCATTTTATTAAGTGTATTGGCTTATCAGGTATTTGCCGGAGCATTGCAAAAGTACTACCCCGGTATTTCTACTGCTCAGGTAATGTCACTGAAAACACCGGCTGTGAAAGCAGAGGTGCAGGTTCTTCCTGTGTTAAAACCGGCGGCTAATAATCCTCCCGTCCACACCGCTGTTAGTCAGCAGCAAAGCAAACCGGTTATGACTGCTGCAGTTAGTCAACAACAAAGCAAGCCAGTTACGGTTGCCACAGCTAGCCAACAGCAAAACAAATCGATTACAGCTACCGCAGCTAGCCAGCAACAAAGCAAACCTGTTACGGCTGCGACAATACCTTCAGTACTTTCACCAAAGCGTTCTAACCCTGATGAAAAGCGGATTGGTATCGTGTTTTCAGAGTTATCCGGTAAACATTTCTGGAACCAAACCGCGTATTCACAATTATTTATGAGTGTGCAGTCGCAGGTCAGAATGGCGGGTGTGCCTTATGATTTTCTGACAGATAAAGATTTGCTGAACCTGGAAAAGCTGATTCAGTATGATAGTTTGGTTTTTCCTTATTCAGCATTTGTTGATCAGGCTGACCTTGCGACTATAGAGAAAAACCTGAGTCTGGCTTCACACTTACATCAGGTTGGTTTGATTGTAGCTGGCGGTTTCCTTACTTCGGATCAAACAGGCAAAACCTTTACGGATAATGCCTATGGCCGGATGAATAACCTGTTGAGCCTGAATTACACGGGCTGGGCTGGGCCGGCACAAATCCGGCTGGAGGCTGCTGATATTAGTCACCCCGTCATGAAGGCTTACAAAAAAGCTGAACTGCTGTCATTAGTGGAAAGTAATGGTTACACCGAGTATTTCGAGCCTAATGGTGTCTATCCGGCACGAGTATTAGCGACACAGGTAATACCGGATAAAGGTGAGTTTAATGCGGTCGTCGCCGTGGAGTCTGGCGGACGCAATGTGCATTTTGCGTCGCCGAAAGTCATGGCTGATGCGAATGTGCTCTGGTCTGCGATTCGCTGGAGTGTGTTTGGTGAGAGCATCCCGGTAGGATTAATGGTGAGTCGGCATGATGCGATGTTTGCTGCCCGTAACGATATGGATCAGAGCAAAATTGCTGAAAAGGTACGTCAGGTACATATCCCGTTATTGGCTTTGCTGCGTTCCTGGAAAAAGCGTTTCGATTTTGTGGGATCGTTTTATATCAATATTGGTGATAACCAGGCAAAGGGGGAGTTTACCGATTGGACATTATCTGGCCCCTTATATAAAGAATATATGAGGCTGGGCAATGAGATTGGAACACACTCTTATACCCATCCTATGGACACCAATAAGCTGGACAGTGAACAAATTGAGTATGAGTTTGCCCGTTCACGCGAAGTAATTGAAGAATATCTGGGGCTGGATCAGGTTGGTGCCGCAGTGCCTGGTGCTACGGAAGCTTTGCCTGCTTCTCTGGATATCATTCAACATACACACTATCTGAGTGGCGGGTACTCGGGTGTTGGTGCGGGTTTTCCTAATGCTTTTGGCTATTTGTTGCCTGATCAGGAAAAGGTTTATCTGGGGCCAAATATGTCATTCGATTTCACTTTGATTGAATTTAAGAAAATGACAGCACAAGAGGCGGAAACCGTTTGGGGACAGGAGTTTGATAAGTTACTCCGTGGTGCGAATAAACCTCTGCTGCACTGGCCCTGGCATGATTATGCTGCCATCGATATTTATAGTTCAGGTTATTCCAAATCTATGTTTGAAGAGGTGCTGAAAAAAGCACATGAACTGGAGGTGGAATTTGTAACGGTTGGGGATATTGCGAAGCGTATCAGCTCTTTCCATGAAGCAGAGTTGGATGTTATCCAAGCTGACGAGCAGTCTTTACAGGTCGTTGTATCTGCTACTGATATGTCGACTTTTGCGATTGAATTACCGAAAGATAAGCATATTGCGGCTGTAGATGATTGGTATGCTTACAATAAAAATCAGGTTTTTCTGGCCGAAGAGGGCGGCGAATTTAACATTAAACTGGGTAAAGAAAGCGGGCCTGTGACTCGTATTTCTGCGCTGCCCGCCAGGGCACGTTTGCTGAGCCTTGGGGGGGATGGACAAAACCTTGAATTCTCGTTGTATGGCGAGGGTGAAATAGAGGTGACGCCTAAGTGTGGCGGGGGAAAGATTGCGGTAACAGGTGAGGATGTAAAACACGAAGTACGTGATGGAAAGTTGTATCTGAACTTCACTAAATTACAGGATTATCCTTCTGTGGTTGTTACAGTAGATTGCGATAAATAAAAAATAATTATTACTGGCAATAAAAAATATTGTTGAAAGTGCTCAGTAGATACCTCAAGATGAAATACAATTAATTATATTAGTGTATTCTTATACTTCGAGGTGACAATGAGCGGATTACCCGAGTTTGAAGATCGCAGTCAGCAAAAAATTAAAGCAACCACCTGTTATATGTGCGCATGTCGCTGTGGGATTAAGGTCACAGTAGAAGACAATCAGGTTCGTTACATTCAGGGCAATCGTGACCACCCGGTGAATAAAGGTGTTTTGTGTGCTAAAGGCAACGCCGGCATCATGAAGCAAAATTCTCCGGCGAAACTCAGCACTCCATTATTACGTAAACCGGGCACAGAGCGCGGTGCCGGTGAATTTGAGCCGGTTTCGATGGAAAAAGCGCTGGATATTCTGGAAGCCCGTCTGCGTAAGATTCGTGAAACTGATCCACTAAAGCTGGCCTATTTTACGGGTCGCGATCAAATGCAAGCGCTTACAGGTTTTTGGGCCAGTCAGTTTGGCACATTGAACTGGGCTGCACACGGTGGTTTTTGTTCGGTGAATATGGCTGCTGGTGGCTTATACACCATGGGCCATGCTTTTTGGGAGTTCGGTGATCCGGACTGGGATCGTACCAAATATTTTATGATGTGGGGGGTTGCTGATGACCATGCATCGAACCCGATCAAGATTGGCCTGGAAAAGCTGAAACGTAATGGTGGTAAGTTTGTGTCGGTTAATCCGGCACGTACCGGTTATCAGGCTATCGCTGATGAGTGGATAGGGATTAAGCCCGGTACCGATGCCATGTTTGCGTTATCGATGCTGCATGTCTTGTTGAAGAATGACCAGTTCGATTGGGAATTCCTGATTCGTTATACCAATGCGCCGTATCTGGTTGTAAATACGCCTGGTAAAACCGGTCATGGTCTTATTGTGCGTGATAGCAATGGTAAGCCATTGGTCTGGGACATGGAAAAAGAGGCGGCGGTTGATGGCACAAGAGCTGAAATTACGCCAGCACTGTTTTATGAAGGAGAGGTCAGCGGTCAGCCAGTAAAGTCGGTGATGGTGTTGCTGGCGGAAGACTATCTGGATGAACAATATGCACCGGCCAATGCGGCTAAGATTTGTGGTGTGTCAGCACAACAAATTGAACGTACCGCGCTGGAAATGGCTCATGTTGCGTTTAAGGAAAGCATTACCGTTGAGGTGCCGGAAGGCTGGACGGACTGGGCGGGACGTAAGCACTATGAATTTGTCGGACGCCCCGTCTCGATGCATGCGATGCGTGGGATTTCGGCGCATTCCAACGGTTTCCAGACCTGTCGTGCTATTCACTTTTTACAGATCATGCTCGGTTCGATTGATGTGCCGGGTGGACATTTAGCTAAACCACCTTATCCAAAGCATATCCCACCGGCGATAAAACCAGCGCAGGACTGTGCACCCAATACACCTTTAAAAGGCCCGCCATTAGGGTTTCCTACCGGGCCGGAAGACCTGGTAATCAATGACGATGGTTCGCCAAAGCGTATTGATAAAGCCTATTCCTGGGATGCGCCGATGTCGAACCACGGCCTGATGCATATGGTGATTACCAATGCTGTGAAGGGGGATCCGTACGAGATTGATACGCTGATGATGTTCATGGCGAATATGGCGTGGAATTCGAGTATGAACACAGCAGAAATGCAGAAAATGCTGTGTATGCAATCGGAAAATTCTACTGCCGATGATCCACAATACAAAATTCCCTTTATCGTGGTCTCGGATGCTTTTCATTCCGAGATGGTGAATTACGCTGACCTGATCATTCCGGATACGACCTATCTGGAGCGTTATGACACGATTTCGATGTTGGATCGGCCGATTTCTGAGCCTCATGCCGCTTGTGACGCGATTCGCCAGCCAGTGATTGCGCCGGAACGTGATGTGATGCCATGGCAGGAAGTGCAATTAGAAATGGGAATGCGTCTTGGTTTTCCGGCGCTGGTGAATGAAGACGGTTCGCGTAAGTTTGAGGGTTACAAGGATTTCATTATTAATTGGGAGAAGGAACCGGGTATTGGCTTTCTCTCTGGTTGGCGTTTGGATGAGAACGGGAAAGAAACCCATCTGCGCGGCTCACCTAATCCGAAACAATGGGAACGTTATGCTGAGAATGGCGCGTTCTTTGAAATGCACCTGCCGGATCATATCCGTTATTACCGGCATGCGAATAAGGATTACCTGACATTTGCCCAAAATGCGGGATGGGTTAGCTCTACTGAGCAGATTGTGATCGAGCTTTATTCGGAAGCGCAGCAGCGCTTTAAGCTTGCCGGACAGGGTTTATACGACGGCCCGATGCCAACCGAGGCGCATCATAAAGAACGCCTTAGTACCTACTTCAATCCCTTGCCGTTTTATTACAAGCCAGTGGAGCAGACCCGTGTGGATGAGACGGAATATCCGTTCTATGCGGTGACACAGCGCCCGATGTTTATGTATCACTCCTGGGATTCGCAGAATGCGTGG
>JBMZDK010000212.1:0-7477 GCA_049614265.1 Thiolinea sp. | reverse complement strand
AGCCAACGATAAGACCACAAACTTCCCGCACAAGGACAACTTTATGAGATACGTTTATATCCTGTTATTGGCTCTTTTACCCATTACCATTAAAGCTGATCCCAGCTATTTTGCCCGCTTCTCGTATCAGGGGAAAATACAATATGGGCAAATTATCAAAGACCGGATCACACCAGTGACCGGTGATATTTTTTCAAATCCCATAGCTACCGATACAACCCTGTCATTGGATCAGGTGGAATTACTCACGCCAACAGAACCACAGAAAGTCTTCGCTGTTGGAATGAATTTCGCCAGTCATATCGCCTCATCTCCTTCCAGGCCGCCACCACTATTCCTCAAACTGCCAACCTCGGTTATTGCTTCTGGTAAACCAGTAAAATTACCGCCCGATGCGCGCAATGTGCATTTTGAAGGAGAATTGGTTCTGGTGATTGGTAAAAAAACCAAAAACATTAGCGAAGCAGATGCAGCACAGGCAATTTATGGCGTTACCGTGGGGAACGACTTGACCGAGCGCAGCTGGCAGGGCAGCGATTTACAGTGGATGCGCGCTAAAGCCAGTGACGGTTTTGGCCCGGTTGGCCCTGTCATTGCGCGCAATATAGATTACAACAACGTCATGCTGACAACCCGACTAAATGGTCAGGTCGTACAACAGGAAAACACCCGGAATATGATACATAAACCCGCCAGAGTGGTGAGTTACCTGAGTCAATATTTCACGCTGATGCCGGGTGACCTGATATTTATGGGCACACCGGGACGGACAAAAGCGCTCACTCAGGGTGACAAAGTATCAGTAACAATTGAACAGGTCGGCACAGTAGAGAATGTCATCCAACAGTGACATTCTCCTACTACACAAAGCTCAGCCAGCAAAAACAATCAAAGCCCATGGGTACCACTATAAGCGTTCAGAGCTGATGGCTTCCAACCTGTTAATGCTTCGGGATCCGTTTGAAAAATTTCTACCAGTAAAGGATAACAGGGTGTGGAGTCATCTGAATGCGAGCTTCCGCAATCGCCTCCCGGACAAGCGGACAAAGCCCCCAGCAAATCCATCTCCGCAAAAAACTCAATAAAATCACCAGGACGCACCGGACTGGCTTTCATAAAATACTGATGGGTGTCCAACGTAAAACCAGTGCACATGAAAACATTTAGCACGTCATGAACATGGTGCTCAATTGCTGCTGTTGGTTGCTCCTGTTCAGCAGCTAACGCCCGTGTCAGGTTGGAGTGACAACAGTAATGATAATCCACGCCTTTCAGCATGTAATTCGTGTATGGGTCACAGCGGGTACCGATTACATCATGCACACCGCCCCCATCTTCATCCCAGCCATACCAACCCAGGGTATCATGAGTAATCGTCGCCATTGGACGCAGGCCTGGCAAATTACTCCAAAGCCGGTCACCGGTTGTCACATGGCTGGCGTGCAACTGGCGGGTTTTACCACTGAAAAACCGCTCATTTAGATCGTGGGCATTCCATAAATTAAGATCACCTACCTGTGGGCCATCAATGCTATTAATGCGAAAGAAGTGACCTGCTGGCACCTTAAACGTCGCAGCATCACGGGGTTCCACCTTGACCTCGTCAACTTTCTGCATTGTATTGCGGGCATTTTCGTAGAACTCCGCATCATAAACAGGTAGCTGATTTACTTCATAACAAACAATGGGTTGAGCAGCACGGCGTTGTGCAGCATCTTGTGGAATAGTGGCCATGAGTATTGATCCGGTTTCAAAGTTTTTATAGATTTTTTATTATATTTAACTCTAAGGCCACCTTATATAGCTATCTGTAAATGCCCCCAAAAACGTTGCAAGAGCTCAGATCAACTTGACGTAATCGACAGTTTTATTCCCCTTTCAAACACATAAACACTTGCCTTGTATAAGCTAAGCCCAACACCAGCCTTCTCTGCCTCCGAAAACACCTCACATCTTTTACAGTAGGCCAGGAATCATATACCCCCCCGCCCCCCTGAGCTTTACCAGTATTTTCCGATAGATGTAGAATTTGGCGTATCGCTTCAATGGCTCCAAGCTTGAATAAGAAGCAGTTCTGGCTAAATAAGCTGATAGAATCACAAGTATCGACCAGTCGAACACCTAGTAATTGTCCGGAATCAAACCTCTCCTCCTGAAAATGCACAGTAACTCCAGTTTTTGTCTCCCCCCGCAATAAAGCGAAAAAAACCGGGTCAACCCCTTTATAGCCAGGCAATAATGATGGATGTATATTAATACAATCCATGCCATCCAGTGTCAGAATATCCTTCCCTACCAGTTGGTTAAAATGAGCTGATAACATTACATCAGCCTTTTTCGACACCAGAAACGACATACCTTGCTTATCATTAAGATCCTTCGTTTCCAGAACAGGAATACCTGCCTGTTTCAGGCGTTGTCGCAAGGTTTGCTTGCCCAGACAAAAGCGTAATAACTGATACAGGTCGGTAACCATAAAAAGGTAAGCAGCATAATGGATGCCGGAAAGGCGAATTTGGCGCCAGCTGGCATAAAGCTGCCCATAACTTTTATTCAGAATACGAGTCGATAAAACAACACCCACCACCTCAATATCCTTTGATTTCATCAGCTCAGCAAAAACAATATCTGAATAAACACTGGGATAGGTGCAAAAAATGACACGCTTAGTCATCAAAATTCAGCATAGTTTATGATGCATAATCGCTTATTGTGCTGAAAGAATTTCAGCTAACGTTCTCACCGTATATTCCAGCTGCTCCCTCGTATGAGCAGAACTGATAAAGAAGCGTAGCCGTGCCATCCCCTCTTCAACAGCAGGATAGAAAATAGGCTGTACATTAATTCCACGTTCAAACATCCGGTTCGCAACCATACCGGCCCGTGCAGAGCTACCGAGAATAGCAGGAATCACAGCAAACCCTGTTGCATTACCATGATCAATACCATGCTGCTGGCATAATTCTACAAATACATGCCCATTTTCCTGTAAATGCTTCACCCTTTCAGGCTCCGATAGCATCAATGCCAAAGAAGCCGTTGAAGCGGCTGCCAAAGCCGGAGACATCCCTACACTGTAGAGAAAGCCCGGTGCAGATACACGCAGGTGATGTACAAGCGCATGTTCACCGGCAATATAACCTCCACAGCCCGACAAGGTTTTACTTAACGTACCCATCCAGATATCGACATCGGAACCTGCAATACCAAAATGTTCACGTACCCCTCGCCCGGTCTTTCCCATCACCCCCAGAGAGTGTGCTTCATCAACCATCAGGAACGCTTTATGCCTGTGCTTAATACGAACAAATTCAGGTAAATCAGGATAATCCCCATCCATGCTGTAAATGCCTTCCACCACAATCAACACACGTTCAAAATCTTTTCGGTGTTGTTCCAGCAGACTCTCCAGTGCCTGCCAATCATTATGTGGAAACGGCATACGCCTTGCACCGGAGAGCTGGACTCCCTGCAGCACGCTATTATGAATCAGCGAATCATGTAAAATCAGATCGCGATTACCAAATAAATAACCAATCGTGGTTACATTGGTAGCATGCCCACTGACAAAAGCGACACAGTCGTCAACTTCATACAATTCAGCCAAGCTATTCTCAAGCTGCTGCTGTACTGCTCTCTCTCCGGATACCATGCGGCTGGCTGATGCGGAAGTTCCATAACGATCAATCGCTTCTTTTGCAGCCTGATTTACAGTGGGATGACCACATAAATCCAGGTAATTATAACTGGCGAAGTTGATGTATTCCTGATCACCAATATGCGTTGTTGCTCCGGCGACCTGATCATGAGTCTTAAAAAATGGACTTGGAATCCCTAATTGCTTTCCACCGGTTTCAATGACTCTGATTTGCTGATAACCCGGCAAACTATCAAACCGATAGTACTCCTCAGGAATCGCATCGCCACGAAACAGTTTTTTCCTCGAACTCCCATTGACACTATCCGTTTGTCTGTTTTGCGCTTTTTCAACTTTTTTGCGATGCTTCGCCAACATTTCAGTCGCTAAGCGCTCTTTCATCTGGTCACTCAGACCAAACAGATTTCTACCTGTCATACCAACAACCTTTATTTGTCCCGTGACAGCCCTTGTGCCAATTGCTCGAGTTCAGTTTCACTCATATCCGAACCATGTTGCCTTACCACTGCTGCAATAGACTGCTTTTGTAATTCTTCTGCATCAGGGCTGTTATCACCCTGACCATCAACGTCTAACTGCGCAGCTATTTTCTCTGCAATACGACTAACTGTAGCACCTTCTGTTAATGCCATTACCGGCAAGCGAACACCAAAACGCTCTTCAATGGCCAGCACCAGCTCCATTCCCATCAAAGAATCCATTCCAAGATCAAACACAGATTTATCTAATGATAGCTTTTCCTTTGGCAAACGCAGAATCTCACCAACTTCAGCAACTAACAATTCAGCCACTAATGACTGAACTTCTTCCATACTTAAACCGGCAATGAGTGTGGCAATATCCTCGCCCTGATCACTATCGTCAGAACCACGGGCCTGACGAATTTGCTCCATATATTTAGGCGACCTTGCGCCTGGCATTACCCGTTGTACTGTGCTCCAGTCCATATCGATCACAGCGGCACCTGTCTTGCCACTCAATAGTAACTGTTCAAGCATTAGCAGCGCACTGGCACTGCTTAATGGCTTCCCTCCCAAACGTGATTGTAATGCATCTTTAATCTCTGCATTGCGCGCCAGGTAACCTGTGTCATCAATCGCTCCCCAGGCAGCATAAACTGCAGGCAGTCCCTGATCACGACGCTGAGCAGCCAATGTTTCCAGGTACATATTAGCTGCAACATAGTTCGCCTGCCCCGGATTCCCCAGATAAGTTGTCACAGAAGAATACATCACAAACAAATCCAGCTCACTTTGTAGCGTTAATTGATGCAGGTTCTGTGCACCCAGCACTTTTGGAGCCAATACCTTGCGGAAACTGTCAGCAGAAAGATTACGAACAATCGCATCATCAATCACCATAGCAGCATGGACGACACCACGCAGCGGTGAATAATTCGCTTGCACATCAGCAAAAACATCAGATAGCGCCTGATAATCCGCAGCATCACAGGCATAGGTAGCTACACAAACACCTGATGCCCTCAATGCAGTGATCGCTTGCTGCGCATCATGATCACCTTCACCACTACGGCTAAGCAAAATCAGTGTTCCTGCACCTTTCTCAGCTAACCATTGTGCCGTACGCAGGCCAAAACCACTAAGACCGCCAGTTACCAGATAGCTGGCATCAGCACCAAGGTGTAATTCAGCCTGCGGCTTCTCAGGAAATGTTGGCGCAATCGGCTGACCACCAAAAGACACTATGACCTTACCTATCTGCCGGGACTGCTGCATATAACGGAAGGCTTCCTGTACACGCTCGGCGGTGAAAACCCGATGAGGCAGAGGGCGCAATACTCCCTGCTCAAACAAAGCCATCATGTCACCAAACAGGCGTCCGGCTAACTTGGGCCGTTCCACTAAAAGCTGATCAGCGTCAATTCCAAAGTAAGAGATATTGTTACGGAAAGGACGCAAACCAACTTTGCTGTTTTCATAAAAATCGCGCTTCCCCAACTCAAGGAAACGACCAAATGGCCGCAAAATTTCCAGGTTTTTATTAATTGCCTCACCGGAAATTGAATTGAGAACGATATCAACGCCTTGCCCGCCAGTCAGTCGCATCACATCTTCAGCAAAGTTCAGGCTGCGGGAATCCATGACATGATCAGCTCCCATCAGACGAACAAATTCGCGCTTCTCATCAGTTCCGGCAGTCGCAAAAATTTCCGCCCCCAAATAACGTGCAAACTGAATCGCTGCCAGTCCGACACCGCCTGATGCACCATGAATCAAAATGCGCTCGCCTTCTTCCATTTGTGCTAAATGTTGCAGCGCATAATAAACAGTAAAAAATGTTGTCGGAACCGTTGCAGCTTCTTCATCTGTCCAACCAGATGGTTTATGCGCAACAGCTGTTGTCCGGGTGATTACACGCGTGCTGAAACAGGCTGGCGCAAAACCAATCACCGCATCACCAGTCTTAAAGTCAGTTACTGCCGAACCAACCTGCACAACACGCCCGGATAACTCCATACCCAGCGCCGCACCGGCAAAGCCGTTCTCCACCGCTTCATCAGACAGCAACCCCATCGCATACATCACATCCCGGAAATTCAAACCGCTTGCATGCGGGCGAATTTCAATTTCATCAGGTTGTAATGCCTGCTCTGGCAAGGCCCGCCAATACAAATGCTTTAATGGGCCGGGAGCTGTAAAATCCAGACAAACTGGTAGAGTTTGCTCCCCCAAAACAGCTGCATCTAGTGTTGTTTTCTTTAAACGTGATACGCGGCGAGCATCCCCTGCCAGTAAAATCTCATCTTCACCATCAGGAGATAAGAACTCAGCCAACAGACCTGCGGCACAATCCTGTAACTCAGTTTCTTTCCACTGGAGATCAATCAACGTACAGTTTAACTCCGGGTGCTCATTCATCAACACCCGGCCCAGTCCCCATAAAGGAGCTTGCTCCGGATGCAATACCCCGCCAGCTATACCAGCAGGCACAGCACCTGAAGTAATGAGCCACAAACGGGTATCTCCCCCTTTCCGTCGCTCCAGCTCCTGCACAAGATTGACTGTTGCAATACAGCGCTGCTCTTGCAAGCTCATAGCATCGGCAACAGGGGAAAGTGACAAACCTGCCATATGCACAATATGGTCATAGTGTTGTGTCAGTGAAAAATCTTCCTGAATCGCTGCAACAAAGCCCCGTTGCTTCAACTCTCTCTCTATCAGAAGTGCAAGCTCAACAGCATGACCATCTTGCCCGGTAACAATCAACCATGACTCAATAGTTAATGTACTTGATACCGTCTCAGGCATGACAGCCGGTTCTTCAGCCTGCTGCTCCGCAGAATCTGAGAACGGATATTCATTTCCATCAGCCAGCGCTAGCCTTAGCAACCCATGGTTCTGCTCCGGCTCAGTCAGCAGCGATGGTTTATCAAAACCAGATGCGACCAATGCCTCATCCCACTCAGCCGATGTTGGTAGTCTTGAAAGGTATTCTGCTTCGTTACCATCCAGCGCATACCACCAGTTAGCATCCAAACCACAGGTCAGATCGAGGAAATGACTATCAGCCAAATCCGCCATCAATAGCACACCCTGTGCTCTCAGCAAAGCACGTAAGCGAGTCAGAGTTACAGAGATATCGCCCCATTCATAGAGCGCATTCGCCACGATCACCAGGTCAAAGCCAGGTTCATTCATTAATTGCAGATAACCGTCGCCGTTTAATTCGGTATCCAGTTGCTGTGCCTGGAAAAAATCATATTCCTCAAATTCAATTGCTGCCTGCTCAACTTTCGCATTGTCAGGATCACTAAACACATAATCACAACGCTCTGCTGGTAAAACCGGTAATAAGCGG
>JBMZDK010000211.1:0-7478 GCA_049614265.1 Thiolinea sp. | reverse complement strand
AAACTCACTCAAGTTGCAAGATGCACAAACCATTCTCAGCATAAATCGGCAAAAAATGGAAGCTGCGTCTACCGAGCCGGATATTCCAATAGGAAGCGCCGCTGATTAACCCGCTTTACAAAGGCTGCCGCCCGAGCTACGGGCGGCGGCCTTCCACACAGCAAATGCACTAAATCCCTGTTCCTGCACCCGGAAAATGCCTACTATCTGCTCGCTACGAGTAACAGTACGTGTATACTGAATACAAAATTATATAATCATCAATACTAACCTCCGGTGGCATATCTGCCGGGTAGGGAATACATAACAATCAGGGAAATATTATGATGCGCACCTGTCGTCTGGCTTCGCTCTCCGCCTTACTGATTTTCAGCTTTACTACGCCTGTATCAGCAGAACAAACCACACTAACTATTCCGGCACTCTCACCCGTTGAGTACTACGCACCATCCAATGAATCACTCGAATTTCTGACCGGTCAGTTCTCACCGGCAAAACATCCGAATTTCGTCCGTTTAGGCAGCAACTACAGCAGCCGTAGCAATATGTATTTGCAAAAAGAAGCTTACGAGGCGTTTAAAGCCATGTACAAAGCGGCGAAGAAGGATGGTGTACGCTTAGTGATTCGCTCGGCTGCACGCAATTTCAATGCTCAACGAACCATCTGGGAAGGTAAGTGGAACGGGAAGCGTAAAGTCGGCGGGGTACTGAATATCGACAAAAAGATTCCCGACCCGGTGAAGCGGGCACTTAAAATTCTTGAATACAGCTCAATGCCTGGTAGTTCACGTCACCACTGGGGAACTGAGATTGACCTCAATTCCTTTGATAATAAATGGTTTACCAGTGGTAAAGGCAAGAAGCTCTATCAATGGCTGGAACAGAATGCCGCCCGTTTTGGTTATTGCCAACCCTATACGGCGAAAGGGCCGGATGGCCGTGGTAGCGGCTATAACGAAGAGCGATGGCACTGGTCATACACACCGCTTGCCGGGCCATATACAGAACAGGCAGCACAGCAATTACGCAGTGATATGATTCGTGGCTTTAAAGGCGGAAAGACAGCGGAATCGGTTAAGATCGTTGAGCACTATGTGTTGGGAATTAACCCCGCATGCCGGATTGCACCTTAAAAGACAACCCGGCACTTCGACAGACATCAGCCACCGCCAGCAATCAAACAACATTCAGCTTTAGTTGCACCAAAGTTTCTTTAACCGCAACTGCTGGCGGTGTAAATTCCAGCTCACCCAGTTCACGCTGAAGCTGCTGACCATCAATACGGTGCGGGCGAAACCAAAGATATGACACCCCGGCGATCTCCCGCAGCATTGGCACAAACCAGCCCAGTAGTTTAATCATCGGCCATGGCATACTGCCACGCTGCAACGTCTTTCCACATGACTGTTCCAGTAACTGCTGCAGCTCAATTCCGCTTAATGTGTGTCCGGCAAAACCAAAACGCTCAAAGCCACCACTTCTGTCCGAACGTTGCGCAACAGCCAGAAATGCCTTTGCCAGATCAGGAATATAAGCCCAGCTATGTTCAATGGCGGGATCACCGGGGTAAGTAAACTTTCCTTTCACTAATTTGCTGGTAAGCACCAGATCAAACCACGAACCGGTACCGGAGCCACCGTAAAAGTCACCGGCCCTGATCATTGTGGTAGCCACACCCTGCTCTGCTGCGGCTGCAAACAGAGCTTCCATCTCAATCCGTATCAGCCCTTTATGGTCATTTGCCTGAAACGGTGTTTGTTCATCACAGACAACCGGAATAGCTTCACCATAGTTATAAACATTACCGGGAAACAAATGGATTGCACCATGGTGAGCGACGGCGGCAATAACATTTTTTGCCATTGGCAATACCTTATCCTGCCACTCCGTATACGCTGGATTCAGGCCATTAAAAATAAAATCTGCGCCTTCTGTAGCTGCAATTAACCCAGCCTCATCCATTGCATCAGCTGCCCGTGATTCAATCCCGGACGGTGCATGACGCACGTCACCATTACGGGTAACCGCAATAACCCTGAAATTATTTCGCGCAAATACCTGCATGACTTCATTTGCCAGTCGGCCATTTGCACCTAATACAGCGATGGTTTTCATATTTTTCTCCTGTTAAACATTGCGTATGGAGAAACTATAACGATGAAAAATTTAGTGATAAATGCCATACTTGCATACTATCAATTCAAAAATGAATAGAAGACTTGATCATGGACTGGAACCTGATTCGTGTTTTTCTCAGTGTGGCGGATAACGGTACCTTATCCCGTGCCAGTGAAGCACTGGAAATAAGCCAGCCAACCGTTGGCCGCCATATCAATGAACTGGAGGCAATCACCGGGCTGACCTTGTTTGTGCGCGGCCGCTCGGGTATGGAGCTCAGTGAGGCAGGATTAAAACTGGTCGATGATGCCCGTGGAATGGCCTCTGAAGCTGAACAATTCATACTAAAAGCTGCAGGTACAGCAAGCACCGTTTCCGGCACGATACGCATTACCGCCAGCGAAGTCGTATCAACACACCTGCTGCCACCCCTACTATGCGCGTTGAAAGATGCCGAACCGGAAATAGATATCGAACTGGTAGCCAGCAATAACGTTGATAATCTGCTGGCACGTGATGCAGACATTGCCATCAGAATGTTCAGACCCACACAAAACGATCTGATTGCCCGCAAAGTGAATGAGATGGCAATGGGGGTACATATTGCCGAGAGTTATCAGCAGCAGTTTGGAGCACCCACATCGTTTACTGAGCTATTCCGGCACCGCATCGTGGGTTACGATCGTAATGACCTTATTATCACTTCAATGGCAGCATATGGCGTGAAAGCAAACCGGGATATGTTTACGTTCCGCACGGATGATCAGGTTGTCTACTGGGAGTTGGTGAAAGCCGGTGCCGGCATTGGCTTTTACCCCCGCTATATTGCGGCGAACACACCAGGAATCATCACCATTTTACCAGGTTTGGAAATTGGTACGATGCCCATGTGGCTGACCGCTCATCAGGAACTACGCACAAACCTCAGGATCAGACGGGTTATGGATTTCCTGTCGGATGCGCTGAGTGACCTGAATCTATAAACCACGCCTTGGTGGCATATCTGTCACTTCTCATGCCCCAAACAGCAGAATCCGGGGTATACCTACCAATTGAACGGCAGCATCGCAAAAGGTGAAAACTTATTCCCAACCTGATCAACTTCAGCTGACATACGCGCCATCTGATGCGTCATTGCCCAGGTCATATATTCCATATCACTGCTCATCTTAAGAATACTGGGGTTCATTGCCTCCAGATTTTTCATTGAGATTTGCATAGCAACCATCGACTGCCTGATTTGTTGCATTTCATTCATCGCAGTGCGGATTTCGAGCATAGACTGGTTCATAGCCGCAACCTCAGCAAGCAATTGCGGCGCTGTTTCTGATGCTGGCCTGATTGTACCATCAAGGTTATCAATAGCATTGCTGATGGTATGGAAGTCTTTAAAACCTGATGTCCAGATTGGCTGCCAGATAAAGATAAACATTGACACCACCACTATCAGAGAGACTGAAGCTACCAGATAAAAAACACCCTTCCAGAAATTTTGAAACTGTTCCATACTGATCCGACACCCAAAGCTTTAATTTCATTACGCCACGTCCGGATACAGCACGGCAGGCTGAGAAATAGAAGGGACAGTCTAACCATACAGCTTTTTAATAGGTATATTCCAATATTGCTATTTACTAAACCATAAGCAGCTAAAAAGCAGGTTTAGTGATAATCGGGCAGGCGCTGGTAGTATTTCGTTTCCCGCTCAAATCCGGCAGCCAGCTGTAGCACCGCCATATCCTCCCCTGCCCTCCCGGTCACCATCATGCCAAACGGCATACCGTCGGCAGTAAAGCCCGCCGGAACGGATACTGCAGGCAGCCCAAGCATCGGTGACAGGTATAATGTTGACCAGTCACATTCCTGCTCAGCACGTGCATCATCAACATCAAAGGCATAATCCGCGTTGGTTGGAAACACCAGTAACGGATATTCCTCCATCAAAAGCTGCATACGCACCTTCAGCCGGGCCACATCGCGCTGAATCTGTTGTAAGTCAAGCGGTGACAGGCTCAGATAATGCTCTACCATTGCCCGGATAGCCGGTTTTGTTGGCTCACCCTGTAAGCAGGATTTCAGCACCCGCTCAGGTAATCCGGCAGTCACTGCACAAGCATTGACATCCGTATACAATGGGCGGAACCCGTCACCCAATGGCAGGGTAACATCGTCCACGACCAGCCCAAGGCCTTCCATTACGCAACGCATCTCCTCCATCCGCTGACTGACATCATCACCCCAACGAATTCCGGCAAAATCTTTTATCCAGGCAATTTTTCCTGATGGGACATTCCTTGCTGCCTCCACAGAAAACCCCGCATGCCCTTCCGGATAAGTAACCGCTGAATGAAGGCTTGGCCCATCCACTGCCTGCATAAACAAGGGTATATCCAACACGGAACGGGTAAATACACCGGCTGTACTAATACTGCCATCGGCAATACTACCCGGAGTGCCCGGAAGGCGTCCGGAGGAAGGGCGAAAACCAACACAGTTTGTCCAGCCCGCAGGAGAGCGTGCTGAGCCACCGACATCACTGCCATCAGCAAAACTCACCAGCCCACAGGCAATCGCCGCCGCACCACCGCCGCCACTACCGCTGGTGGTTTTACGAAAATTCCAGGGGTTATGTGTCAGGCCAAACAGCTCGTTTGTAGTCACACCACCGGCTGCACAATCCGGCGTATTGCTCTTACCCACAATGACAGCACCAGCTGCTTTCTCACGCTGTACCAGTAAATCATCATCAACGCTGATATGATCACAAAAGTGTTGGTTAGCAAACGTCGTACGCATTCCGGCAACATGGAAAACATCTTTCACTGCCAGAGGCAGGCCGTGTAATGCCCCTAACGCCTCACCGGTTTTTGCCAAATGATCATCAGCCCGCTGAGCCATGTGTTCGGCCTGTTCAAAATCCAGCGTCACTAAAGCATTAATGGTGGGGTTACAGCGTTCTATTTGTTGCTGAAAAGCAGCCAGCAACTCACGGGCTGACAGCTGTTTATTCAGCAATAGCTCGCGTAACTGAAATGCCGGTTGAAAACAGAGATCAGACATTTCCACTGCCTCTTAAGCTAACAACTCATGTAAATGCCCCACCACCACATCAATCTGCGCCTTATCAATCACCAGCGGCGGTAATAGCCGCAACACCGTAGCACCAGCGGGCAAAGCAATCACCCCACGCTCCATCAGCACCTCCAGCACTGGCTGCGACTTAGCCTTCAGTTCAAGTCCAATCATCAACCCCAGTCGCCGTACTGAACGCACCTGAGCCAATGGCTTTTCCATCAGACGCCGCTCAAAATATTCACCCATCTCCAGCGCACGCTGTGACAGATTCTCACTCTGCAACACATCCAGCGTCGCCAGCGCACCGGCACAGGCAATTGGATTGCCACCAAAGGTTGTGCCATGCATCCCCGGTTCAACCTGAATCCGGGCACTCATGAGCAGCGCCCCCATTGGCACCCCACCCGCAATCGCTTTCGCCACCGTCATCATATCCGGCTGCAGATCATAGTGCTCACTGGCAAACAGCTTGCCGGTACGGCCAAAGCCGGTCTGAATCTCATCGATAATCAGCAGTGCACCGTGTTCATCACACAGCTTACGTACCGCCGCAATATACTCACGATCCGCGATATTAACACCGCCCTCACCCTGTACCAGCTCAAGCATCACCGCCGCTGTATTCTCATCCACCGCCGCTTCCAGTTTCTCAATTTTATTCAGCGGCACATAGCTGAAACCGGGTACTAATGGCGCAAACGGATCACGGTATTTTTTGGTGAACGTCGCGCTCACCGCCCCCATGGTACGGCCATGAAAACCGCGCATGGCGGTGACATAATTCGTGCGTCCCGTTGCCACACGAGCAAACTTCAGCGCTGCTTCCACTGCCTCAGTGCCGGAGTTACACAAGTACGCCCGCGTTAGATTATTCGGTGCACACTGCACCAGTTTTTCCAGCAGGAGGGAACGCTTATCGTTATACAGCGTATTCGGCACCACCATCAGCTGGCCAATCTGCTCCTGTAGCGCAGCCACGACCTTTGGATGGCAGTGCCCGACATTCGCCACCCCGATTCCGGCGGCACAGTCGATGTATTCGCGTCCATCTTCATCAAATATTAGCGCTCCTTCACCGCGCACCATCACTGCATCGCGTTTTGGATAAAGCGTCACACCGTATTGCTGTTCAAGCTGCCGGAAGTCTGTTTGGCTCATAGGATCATTCCTTCCCAGGTAATTTCAGTATTTTCAAGCTCATGGTAAGGTCTCTTTCTCTATTTATGAAATTGATTCATCAGATATTTAATATGGACAATATCAATATATCGAAATTTGACCTTAATCTGTTAAAAACATTTGTCGTTCTCATGGAAGAACGCAATGTATCGAGAGCCGCAGAACGCCTCAATCTGTCCCAATCAGCGACCAGTAACGCGCTGGAGCGGATTCGTTCCGGTTTCCATGATCGCATACTGGAACGGGAGGGGCGGACGATGATCCCCACCCGCACAGCACTCATGCTCTGGCCCAAAATCAATGAGGCGCTGGCGACCATCAACTCAGCGTTCAACGCCCATAACACCCTGCAACCCGAAGTACTCGACACCCATTTCACCATCGGTATCAGCGAGTATTCAATGGCCCTTTATGGCACAACGCTGGTAGACACCATTCGTCAGACAGCCCCAAATGTCTCACTTTCCTTTATCATGGCAAGGCCGGGAAAATACACAGAACAGCTCGCCCTCGGAAAAGTCGATATGCTGATCGCTTCTGTTCGCGACCCCTTGCCCGAACTGGCCCAACACCACTTGTTTGATGAAGACTTCATTGGCCTGATGGCATCAGATCACCCGTTGTCCGGCAAAACAATGACCCTCCGGTCTTTTGTCACCTATCCGCACATGCTTGTATCCCAACACGGAATATTGAGGGGGGCCATTGATACAGCGCTGGAAAAGGAAAACCTCAGCAGAAAAATAGCCATGAGCACCCCCTGGTTTGAAAGCGTGCCGGACTACCTTGCCGGTACACACTATCTGTTGAACACGGGCAGAAAACTGGGTATCAAACTGATACAGCAGCACGCCATTAGCGAGTACACCATTCCGGTTTCAGTGCCAGGCTTTTCAATCTTTCTGCTCTGGCATCCAAGACACACTTGCGATACCCAACACCATTGGTTACGCGAACTGATTATTGAGACATTAGGAACAGGATAGACAGTTCCTTAGGCAAAACTAAGCAATCGTAGTCCCTGCTCCATTCAACGCATCCTGCAATGGGTGCTCAGTACGCCCATCCGCAATCACCACTTTCGCCCCACCCTGCTCAAACAGCTT
>JBMZDK010000210.1:0-7502 GCA_049614265.1 Thiolinea sp. | reverse complement strand
TCCTGAAACATAAATGCCGTGCCTGCCGGACACTGCACCCTACCCTCATACTCCCTGTCTAATCCCGCGATAATACGCAGCAAAGTTGATTTACCGGTGCCGGATGGCCCGAGAATACTGACACGCTCCCCGGCCTGCAGCCGGAACTGACAGTTGCCCAGAATCTGCTGTTTACCAAAACGCTTACTAATCACGTCAACGTCAAGCATCCTGCCTCCAGCGAGTCGCATAACGCTCCAGCGGCTGCATAATGAAGAACTCGATAAACAGAATAAATACCACAAAACTGAGCGCGTAAGCCAACACGCCGGTAACATTAAAGATCGAAAACTGGGTATGAATCTGCCGCCCGATTCCGGTACCGCGCCCCAGAAACTCTACGACCAGCACAATTTTCCAGATCACGGATAAACCCGCACGCGCCGCCGCGACCAAATGCGGCAACAACTCCGGCAGAATGATATGGCGAAACTTATGTAACGGGGAGATCTTAAACACCTGCGCCAGATCGCGCAGTTCAGAAGAAGCACTGCGTGCACCCTCACGAATCAGCGTCATCACCAACGGCAACTTATTCAGAGTCACCGCCAGAATTGCAGCCAACTCATTCAGGCCAATCCATAGATAACACAGCACAATCAATACCAGTGCCGGAAGATTCAGGAAAACAATCAGCCAGGGATCAAGCCAGGCATTTAACAGCGGGTAACGCCCCATCAGGTAACCGAGCACACCGCCCAGCAGCATCGCCAGTGAAAATGCCCAGGCTATACGTATCGTGGTGTCAATAAGATGGAGCTGAAGATCACCTTTGGCCCATAACTCAGCCATTTTTTGTGCGACAACGATTGGCGATGGTAATACCTGTGGATCAGCCATTACCAGAGACAGGACACTCCAGAACAACAGGAATGCCCCTAATGAAACCAGCCGAATCAGGTGCTCGTTGCGCACAACGGGTTAACTGTGAAAGTACATTTATTCAGCAGGCGAAATAAACAGATTCTCTGGTAACGTTGTCGCTTTACCCACCAAATCAGGGCCACCCAGTTTCGCCATCATCTGCAATGTACGGTCAACCGCTGCTTCATCAACCTCAGCGCTCGCCGGGATACCTGCACGGAAACCCGCCTTCAGCGCATCAAACTGCGCATCGTTCTTAGCTTTCATACGTTCGCGGACTGCCTCAAAAGCAGCATCATCGTTACCTAACAATTCTTTAGCAGCACGTGACGCTGCAAACAGTCCCTGCGCCAGTTTCTCATCCATATTGCCATTCACAATGTAACCCAATAACGGTACCGATGGATCAAGCCCCAGTGACTCTGCTGCATCCTGCACAGAAATAATTTCTTTCATCCCCGCAGCTCTGGCTTTCGCCTGAAAATGCCAGAAGTTAATCACCCCCTGAATATCACCTTTAAGTGCCGCCTTAAACATCAGCGGTGGAGCACCAAACTCCTGTTGGGTATCTGTCTTCAGATCAATATCCCCCTGCTGTTTGGCATAGGCCTGCAAAATCAGCCAGGATTTATCCAATGGCCCGCCAGCAATACCGACCTTCTTATCCTTCAGGTCTTTCAGAGAATCAATACCGCTATCAGCTTTTACCATAATGCCGCCGACAGCCGTCGAATAAGGAATAAACTTCAGATCACGTCCTTCAGCCCGTTGCGCAGCTGCCCAGATAACATCGGACACCATGACATCAATTTCCCCCCCGAGAAAAGCAATATCGGAAGCACTCCCGCCTCCCATGGGCACGACTTCCAGTTTAAATCCGTGTTTTTCATCCAGCTTATTATTTTTAATCGTATCCAGCTCCCAGTTTACGGTGCCAAATGACAAGGCACCAAGACGGATAGTGGGCAAATCGTCAGCCCAACTCACGCTGGTTAAGAGTGCAACACATAATAATGTCACGAGGGCAAAAGGGGCTTTCAGGGATCTCATCATTACTCTCTCCTCATTGAGTATGAACTTCGACACTTTAGGTAAGTCCGTGCGCAAATGTTTTCAGGTATTTTAGCGCCTTTGCTTCGTTAGCTAACAGGCTTTACACATTTGAAAAATTTTGGCGCACTGCTTAGCGCATTCGCTACAGAATAGAGAATTATAACAGCATCACATATACGACTAATTGCCAATATACCTGGAAAATTTCTGGTATTAAGGTGTACAGTGCAAAATGGCGTGCTCCGGGCAATTGACAGAAAAGACCTGTAACTTTCGCGTTAATTGGCTTACACGCGGGTTCAATCAAATGGAGGATAAAACAGATGAAACGACTATTGTTAGCATCGGCTATTAGCCTGCTGCTCTCAACCACAGCATTCGCCGGTGTCACAGAGGAAGACCTGGCTAATGATGCCGCCAATACATCTCAGGTGGTTACTAATGGTATGGGGCGCCACTTACAGCGCTTTAGCCCGTTAAAGAATATCAATAAAGATAATGTCAAACACCTTGTCCCGGCATGGTCGTTCTCAATGGGCGGCGAAAAGCAGCGGGGCAATGAAGCACAGCCATTGATTTATGATGGCGTTATGTACATCACCGGTTCGTACTCTCGTTTATTTGCGATTGACGTTAAGACCGGTGAAGAGCTGTGGCAGTATGATGCACGTCTGCCGGAAGGCATCCTTCCATGTTGTGACGTGGTCAACCGTGGCGCGGCAATCTATGGTGATAACATTATCTTCGGCACACTGGATGCGCGTATTGTTGCACTGAACCGCAAGACCGGTGACGTTGTCTGGAAAGACAAAATCGCTAACTATAAAGCAGGCTACTCCTACACTGCTGCACCACTGATTGTTAATGGTCTGGTTATCACCGGTAACTCCGGCGGTGAATTCGGTATCATTGGTGAAGTTCAGGCACGTAAAGCCGATAACGGTGAAGTCGTTTGGACACGCCCGGTCATCGAAGGCCACATGGGTACACTGAATGGCAAAGAAAGCACCATGACCGGCAAACTCAACGCCACCTGGCCTGGTGATATGTGGAAGAACGGCGGCGGTGCGACCTGGTTAGGTGGTTCTTATGACGCGGACACTGACACCCTGGTATTTGGTGCTGGTAACCCGGCTCCATGGAACTCATGGTTACGTGATGCAGGCCAGAAAGATGATGGCTCAGGTGACAACCTGTACGCTGCCTCACGTATCGGCATTGATCCTGCTAACGGTGAAATCAAATGGCACTACCAGACCACGCCACGCGAAGGCTGGGATTATGACGGTGTCAATGAGGTAGTCTCGTTCACGGATAAAGAAGGCAATAAGCGTTTCGCTACAGCGGATCGTAATGGCTACTTCTATGTACTGGATCGTAAAGACGGCGGTTTCGTTTCTGCCACACCATTTGTTAAGAACATTACCTGGGCCAAAGGTATTGACGAAAAAACAGGTCGCCCGATCTGGAACGAAGACAATCGTCCGGGTGATCCAAAAGACGCAGCTGATGGCGGCAAGGGTGAAGTCGTATTCGCCGTACCTTCCTTCCTCGGCGGTAAGAACTGGATGCCAATGGCACACAGCCCGGATACCGGCCTGTTCTACGTACCTTCTAACGAGTGGGGCATGGACATCTGGAACGAACCAGTCACTTATAAAGAAGGTGCTGCTTATCTCGGTTCCGGCTTTACCATTAAGCCTATCTTTGAAGATTACATCGGCTCACTAAAAGCTATCGACCCCAACTCAGGCGAAACTGTTTGGGAATACAAGAACGACGCACCGTTGTGGGCAGGCGTTATGGCAACCGGCGGCGACCTGGTCTTTACCGGCACACCTGAAGGTTATCTGAAGGCCTTTGATGCCAAGACCGGTGAAGAGCTGTGGAAATTCCAGACCGGTTCCGGTGTTGTTGGACAGCCAATCACCTGGGATCAGGATGGCGAGCAGTATGTTGCTGTTGCCTCTGGCTGGGGTGGTGCAGTACCACTGTGGGGCGGTGAAGTCGCCAAGAAGGTTAACTACCTGAACCAGGGTGGTTCGGTTTGGGTCTTCAAGTTGCCACAGTTACTATCTTCTAAAGAGTAATATCAGGCTTTAAAAGCCGTTTATTGTCTTATGTGACATTTGTGACGCCCTCATTTCTCTGAGGGCGTCACAACAAAGCAAAAAATATTATATCCCCCAACATGCAATCCGCTGCCAATGAATGTGAGCTTTGAAAATTTACGTATTTTACTGGTCGAGGATCATCCGTTATTTTCTGATGCCCTTGCGATGACCATGAGCGAAATTTTCGCAAACCCACACATTCAGACAGCTTCTAATCTCTCCCGCTCACTACGCTACCTTGATCCTGAGCCACCGGATTTTGTTGTTCTTGACCTGAATCTGCCGGATGTTGATGGCATTGAAGGCCTGGTGAGAATCAAAAAAATTGCACCCAGCTCAAAAATTGTGGTTGTCTCTTCCACCTCAGATAATCGTGTAACCAGCCACGTTATCCGGGCAGGAGCCAGTGGTTTTGTTCCTAAAGACTCTCCCAGAGAGGAACTTATCAGAGCCTTTCAGCTCGTCGCCGACGGCAATATCTATACGCCGGAAGATTACGTCAAACCACAGGACGATAAACTGGATCATGAAGACCAGGAAATACTGAAAAAGTTAAAATCACTGACACCACAACAGGCAACAATTCTGACGCTTATTTGCCGGGGAAAACTCAATAAACAAATTGCATTTGATCTTTCAATAGCTGAAACTACAGTGAAAGCACACCTCACTGCTATCATGCGCAAGCTTGGTGTTCGCAACCGCATTCAGGCCGCTTTACTGGCTAATCAGGTAAATTTTGCAACCTTGACTGACAAAGAAACCGCCCAGGAATCAAATGAGTATCGGGACATCAAAACTCGTTAAGTCAATTTGTGTTGATCTCAACCAGGTCAATGATCCGGCGACAGAAATTCTGCAAAACCTCCCCCCTATACCCTATGCCTTTCTGATTGTTCTGGTCTCTCCCGCTGGAGACCTGCAGACGCTTTCTGCAACCCTGCAGGCACAAGCTAATATAGCTCACGTTATTGGAGCCAGAACCGCGGGTGAAATTTGCGATATTGGTTATAGCGAGTCAAAAGTTGTTGTGCTTGGCTTTCCAGCTTCCCACTTTGAGGTGACAACACGCTTAATCTCCGAACTCGATAAAAGGAATGAAATTCAGTTTGGCAGGGATATTCTGCAGGATCGCCAGACTCTGCAAACACAGCGTCCTGACTTTGAGAATGAATTTGCCTTTTTACTGGCAGACGGGCTGTCCATGCGCGAGGAAACGCTGGTATTAGCTATCTCCACCGCCCTGGGTTCAACCCAACTATTTGGCGGCTCATCAGGTGATGGCCTGCGCTTTGAGTCAGCACCGATTGTCTATGACGGTGAGGTGTATGAAAACGCCGCAGTTCTGGTACTTGCCCGCAGCCGCTGTGAAATCAGAATCTTTCGGGAAGGTCACTTCGACCCTTCAGAAAAACGCCTTGTAGTCACCGGCGCAATTCCGGAACAGCGTTTGGTCACAGAAATTAACGCTGAATCAGCAGCACCGGAATATGCACGTATCGTAGGCATTGATCCGGAAAAGCTATCCCCCTTCATTTTTGCCTCTCATCCCATTGTCGTATCCGTGGGAGATCAACATCATGTAAGAGCAATCCAGAAAGTTGAAGACAACAATAATTTACGCTTCTTTAGCTCCATTGACGAAGGCATGGTGCTCACCGTTGCGAAAGCATCAAATATAGGCGACCACCTGGAATCTGTCTTAGAAGATTTAAACCAGCCGGAAACACCCGACCTGATTTTTGTTTGTGACTGCATACTACGGCGTCTTGAAGCTGAGCAGAACAATGAGTTTGATCGCATGTCTGCACTGCTGAGCCAGCATAGAGTTTATGGCTTCTCAACTTATGGTGAGCAGCATAACATGTTGCACGTTAATCAGACGCTAACCGGAATTGCTATCTACCCACCCAAGTCATGACGGATATTTCGCTGTCAGATAGTTTGCTCAATGCCGACGATGATCTGGCGCGGGAAAACGAAAAGCTTAAACGCATTGTCAGTAAACTGATGGTGAGAGTAGAACAAGCGACCAATGATCGTGCTCCCGGTTACATTCATTTTGAACGCGCAATCGCATTAGAGGAGCAAATCCGCCTCCGCACCCGACATCTTCAGGAGGCACTCGACGTATTAAACGCTACTAACGCCCAGCTAAGTGAACGAACAAAAGAACTTCGCTCAGCCCGTGATGCAGCACAAATCGCCAATGCATCAAAATCACGTTTTGTAGCTGCGGCCAGCCACGACCTGCTCCAGCCAGTGAATGCTGCCAAATTATTCATTAGCTCACTGGAAAACACTGATTTAGATGAACGACAGAGCATTCTGGTTGAACGTATTTTCAAGAGCTTTCAATCTGTTGAAACCATCCTGGGGGCATTGCTTGATATATCAAAGCTGGATTCCGGCCAGGCCGCCTTAAACATCTCTGAATTTAACACCCGATCAGTATTAGACGGCATCCGAACCGAGTTCTCCCCCCTGGCCAGAGATAAAGGTCTGCGCTTTGATGTCATGCCATGCTCAGCTGAGGTACGCTCTGACCCTGTATATCTGCGTAGAATTCTGCAGAATCTCGCTGCCAACGCCATCCGCTACACACCTGAAGGCCGTATTCTTATTGGTGCCCGACGCCGCCAGTATTTTTTAGAATTTCAGGTATCTGATACCGGGATAGGGATCGCTGAAGAAGAACAGGGCAGAATTTTTGAAGAATTCCATCGTATCGATAAACAGCTGGTTTCTGACAGTGCTATGGGGCTAGGTCTGACAATTGTTAAACGTGCCTGTGACATGCTCGGCCATGAATTAACGCTCAAATCGGAACCTGCCAGAGGTTCAACATTCACCATCAGTGTTCCGTTTGCCAAAGAAAAGGTCGCAACCCAGACCGAACAGGAAATAAGTTTTGACTCTCCGCCCTTACTGGAAAACGTGATTATTATGGTGGTTGAAAATGACCTCACCGTCGCGGAAGGCATGGAACACATACTGGAGTCCTGGGGAGCCACACCTGTTGTGGTCACTAATCTGGAACAGGCATTTTCTCAAATAGAAGAACTGGATATTCTGCCGGATATTTTTCTGGTCGATTACCACCTTGATAATATGAAGAACGGCCTGGGGTTTATCGCAGGTATGCGACATAAATTTGGCGTCATTCGCAGTATTTTACTCACTGCTGACCGCAGTCCTGCCATTGTCAGAGAAGCAAATAAGCAAGGGGCATTTGTTCGCTATAAACCGCTGGATATTCCCGAACTTTATAACCTGATTGCTAATCTTGTCAGCCCACCGTCATAAGTGAAGGTCTATTCGACTATGGTCGAATAGCAACGCAGCCATGGTTTTTCTTATGATGGTATATTGTGCGTCATTCAGCTATATTGTTGTAGCGCTGCGCAGAAGCGATCTGCGGCGTCTGTTACC